>CAIOJG010000163.1 GCA_903858555.1 Candidatus Magasanikiibacteriota bacterium | reverse complement strand
GGATAATAAAGGAAAAATTATTGTTTTCAATCGGGCGGCTAAAGCGATGTTGGGGTGGGAAAAAGCAAAATTTTTGGGTAAGGGTTTGTATGATGTCCTGGATGTGTATGATGAAAATAATATTATTGTACCGCTTAAAGATCGACCATTGCAGATTGCCTTATCCACCGGAAAGCCGGTCATCGCCCAATATCAATATGTCAGAAAAGACGGTATAAAATTTCCGGTGGCAATTACGGTAACACCGGTAATTTTGGACAATAAGACTGTGGGTACGATTGAACTGTTCCGTGATATTACCAAAGCCAAACAGATAGATCAGATGAAAAATGAATTTGTGTCGGTAGCGTCGCACCAGATGAGGACACCACTGACCGGTATTAAATGGCTGTCTGAAATTTTATTAAATAGCAAAAGTAATCTTACGGCTGATCAGGTGGAGACTATCAATCAGATTGTAGTTAGTAATACTCGTATGATTCACTTGGTGGATGATTTGCTCGATGTGGCGCGAATTGATGCCGGACAAAAGTTTGAGGTATTTTTAAAAACCGTGGATATCGTACCTCTTATTAAAGAGGTGATTACAGAATTAAAAATGATTATGTCGGCAAAAAAGAGTAAAATTATTTTAGCGGAAGATTTCCCTAAAAAATTAATTTTACCAATCGATAAAGAAAAAATAAAATTGGTGTTTCATAATTTATTGGCCAATGCCATTCAATACACAAATTATGATTATGAAGTGAAAATTGGTTTTAAACAAGATGAAAATCTGGTTACCTTTACCATAGCTGATAGGGGTATTGGCATACCAAAAAATCAGCAAGATCAAATTTTCCAAAAATTTTTCCGCAGTGATAATGCGAAAATTATGCAGCCCAATGGTACTGGGCTCGGTCTATATATTGTAAAATCGGTAATTGACGGTCATCATGGCAAAATTTGGTTTGAATCGGAATTAAACAAAGGCACAACTTTTTATTTTTCTTTGCCGCTTAAATAATAAAAAATATATGGCTGATAAAAAAATACGCGTTTTAGAAATAGCGGAAGATGAGGATATGCTTTTAAAGGTTATGTCTTCGCAGTTTGATCGGAAAGAGTTTGATGTTTTGACAGCGACAGATGGTGAGCAAGGTTTGGCCGTTGCCTTGAGTAAACATCCGGATTTGATTTTGCTGGATCTATTAATGCCTAAGATGGACGGCATAACTATGCTCAAGCACTTACGTGAAGATTCGTGGGGGAAAAATGTGCCGGTTATAATTTTGACCGCGTTTAAAGATGTGAATCATATAAATGAGGTCGCGAAATTTGGTGTTACCGATTATTTGGTTAAGTCGGATTTTCAATTGAGTGAAATAGTGGAAAAAGTAAAACAAAAATTGGGGATGAAATAGGTGTCTGGTGCAAATTGTGCTATAATATAAATGTTAATTCTTAATCTTTATCTATATGATGAAGTGTGGCAAAATGTGTCCTGTACACATGGTGTCCTGGGTCTTGGTGCTAGTAGGTGCCTTGAACTGGGGGTTGGTGGGTTTGTTTGGGTTTAATTTGGTCGCTTACCTTTTGGGTGGCTGGCCAATGGTAGAGCGCGTAGTTTACGTGCTGGTTGGTTTGTCGGCGGTTTTGATGTTATTTGCTTTTAGTTGCAAAAAATGCGAGGAAGCTTGTGGTATGGATAAAAAAATGTAATTCTGAAAAGACTAAAAATCCATCCCGATATTCTTGCTGATTGGCAGGTTTGGTGGGGTGGATTTTTATTTTGTTAAGAGTTATAAATGTGGTATAATTAACTATGTTAATTTAACATAATTTTATGGCTGAAAATAAACTAAAAATTTTGGAAATTGTAGAAGATGAAGGGATGTTGCTCAAGGCGATGGCCTCACAATTTGACCGCACCGAGTTTCATGTTTTTACCGCTCAAGACGGTCAACAGGGTTTGGAAGTTGCTTTGCGTGAACATCCGGATTTGATTTTGCTGGATCTTTTGATGCCTAAAATGGACGGTTTTCATATGCTAAAACAATTACGGACAGATGCCTGGGGTAAAACCGTGCCGGTGATAATTTTAACAGCAGTTAAAGGAGAAAATGACGTGGCGGAAGCCATAGAACTCGGCGCTTTTGATTATCTGGTTAAATCCGATTATAATATTAGCGAAGTGGTGAAGAAAGTTAAACAAAAATTGGGAATGGTTTAAGTTATTAATTTTAAATTATAATTTTTATGAAATTTAATAAATTGCCCAACTTGATAGCGTTTGCTGTAATTTTGGTATGTTCTTTGTCATTTTCTACGAAGGCTTTGGCGGCCAGTCCAATTTTGTCATTGTCTAGCACCGGAGATGGAGATTCGGTTCAGATCAATGTTACCGCTGACCCAAATAAAAGTGTAGTGTTTTATTATAATAAAATTGGTAGCGGACCGCAGATTAGTTTTATTGGTAATACAGATTCTAACGGTTCTCTTTCTACCAATATCAGCGCGGCGACTTACGGAATCAGTGCAAACGACAGTGTTCATGTGAGTGTAAACGGACAAACATCCGCAAATACAATCTGGCCAAATGTAGTTGCTACCAGTTTGTTATCTTTAGACCAAACCAGCATTGTTTTACCGTTGGGTCAATCGTATACAATTAACGCTTACAATAACGGCGCTAATTCGATTTATTTATCAAACAATTCCAATCCGCCGGTCGCGAATGTAAGTATTAGTGGTAATAAAATTTTGGTTACGGCCAATAATTATGGTTCGTCAATTATTATGTTGTGTTCCGGGGTTAATAACCCAATTTGTGCCAGTGCTTATATTAAAGTTCAAAATACCGGTGCTCAGCCTTTGACTTTTAGTCAGACCAATACGACAGTAGCTTCAGGCCAAACGATGGTGATAAATGTGCTCGGTGGTACAGGGTCATATATGGTATTAAGCAATTCTAATCCTAACATTTTTCAAGCGGTAGTAAATGGATCTTCTATTAGTCTCAGTGCTCAGGGTACAACCGGTTATTCCGCGCTTACAATTTGTTCTTTGGATATGAGTGCTTGCGGTATTATAAACGCGACAGTTGGAAATGCAAATTCGACGCCGTTAACTTTCAGTCAGACAAATCCAATCATGTCCGTTAATCAAAGTATGACAGTTTCCGTCATTGGCGGTACTGGCGGTACTTATAGTATTTTTTCTAATTCTAGCTCTAGTGTGGCCTCAGCCAATCTGAATGGCGGTAATTTGATGATAAACGCGCTAGCTGGAGGTTCTACAGTGGTCACAGTTTGTTCATCAATGGGGAGTTGTGGTTCGCTGTCGATTACTGTAAATTTTTCTTTGGCCAATGGTGGTCCAATCGCGCTTAGTCAAAATAATTTGTGGTTGTCAGCCGGACAAACTTTAAATATCACCATCTCAGGCGGATCTCTTCCTTATAGTGTATTAAATAGCACCACAAATTTTCTACAAACTTCTTTGAGTGGTAACACCTTATCAATTACTGGTTTGACTTCTGGTTCTGCCTCGATAAATGTTTGTTCTGCTGGTGGCGGTTGCACCATCCTTTCGGTTTTGGTGAATGGTGTTTCCGCGACAACCGCGCTTTCGTTTAGTCAAAGTAATGTTAACTTAAACATTGGTTCCAATGCGACTGTTTATTTGTTTGGGAATGGCGGTTATTTTGTTTCGTATAATGCTAATCCAGGCATAGCCACTAGTCAGATTAGCGGCAGTAATATTATTTTTACCGGTGTAGCAGCCGGTACCGATAGTATTTCGGTATGTCAAAATGGAGGACAGTGTGGTGTAATCACTATCAATGTAAGTCCAGCCCCGATTGTAGTTGCACCTCCGCTTGTTGTAGTTGCACCTCCGGTGGCAATTACCCCAGCTGTTGTTGCTCCTGTATCAACTTCTGTTCCTGCTCAAGTCAAATTTAAATTTGTTCGCAATATTTTTTATGGATCAACCAGTAATGATGTTTTGCAGCTCCAAAAAAGATTAAAATTAGAAGGAATATTTAAGGGGCCAGCCACCGGTAAGTTTGGGGCTTTGACTCGTACAGCCGTTAGAGCTTATCAAAAAATAAAAGGAATTTCTCAAACCGGTAATGTTGGAAATTTGACAATGGCCGCATTAAATAAATAAAAATAATTACGCAAAGTTAGTTTATGTCTAGAAATGAAAAAAGCGTAATATTGCATCATGGCGTTTTTAAAAAACCACTGAGTATCAATAATGCCATTTTCATGATTACCGGTATGACTATCGGTGCCGGTATTTTAGGTATTCCATACGTGGTAGCTCAAATCGGACTTTTACCGGGTATTTTGTACATCGCAGTCCTAGGCACTATAATGTTGTTTTTCAATTTGATGATTGGAGAAATTGTTTTGCGTACTAAAGAAAGTTTTCAGTTGCCGGGGTTAGTGGGTAAATATTTGGGTAAACCAGCCAAAATTTTGATGTCGATTGTGGTGGTTTTGGGTGGTTTGGGTACATTACTGGCTTATATTATTGGTGAAGGGCAGGCTTTGGCTGCCTTGCTTGGTGGGATTCCGATGTGGTGGTCGGTGGTATTTTGGGCGATTGGCAGTGTTTTGGTGTGGCGAGGATTGCAAACTATAAAAACCGCGGAAAAAATATTTAGTATCATTGTGATTGGTATTATTTTAGGTTTATCATTTTCTATTTTGCCACAATTACAAACAACCAATCTGGTTTATTTTAATTTTAGTAATATTTTAATTCCGTTTGGTGTAATTCTATTTGCGTTAAACGTGTCGCCGTCAATTGCCGAAGCACACGCTTTGTTGCCTGATGATCCTGAAAAATTTCGCAAGGCTTTAATTTTGGGAACAATGATTCCGATTGCTGTCTATATTTTATTTGCCTTGGCAGTAGTGGGAGTGATGGGGAAAGATGTCACGCAAATTGCGACGATTGGTTTGTCACAAAAATTCGGTTCCGTGGTGGGGTTACTTGGAAATTTATTTGCGGTCTTGGCAATGGGGACTGGATTTATGGGGTTGGGAGTAGCTTTAAAACAAAGTTTGATTTGGGATTGGAAAGTTTCCACTTTCTCCTCAACTTTATTTGTTATTTTGGTGCCACTAACTTTATTTATGGTTGGTTTTAATAATTTTATAACCATCCTTGGGGTAGTTGGAGGATTATTTATGGGTATTGAAGTAATCCTAATGGTGTTGGTCTATTGGAAAGCTAAAAAAGCCGGGGATTTGCCGGTGGCTCATGACGGTTTGCGTTATGCAGGGTTGTTTACAGCTCTTATTTTAACGGTATTTACAATCGCAACGGTTGCGAGTATACTGTAAACTATTAATTTGACGGTGCGAGTTGTTGCTAAGTTAAGTGGTCGATTACCTATCAACAACTTCCTTCCGTCGGTATTTTATTTATTATATAAATTATGTCTAAAAAATTTGTATTTACTTCGGAGTCCGTGACGGAAGGTCATCCGGATAAAATTTGTGATCAGATTTCCGACGCGGTTCTCGATAAATTTTTGGCTCAAGATCCAAAATCTCACGTAGCGGTAGAATGTTTTACTACTACTGGTTTGGTAATTGTTGGTGGTGAAGTTACTACTAAAGCCACTGTGGATGTGCAGCAAACTGTGCGCGATGTTTTGGAAGATATCGGTTACACCGATCCGGCTTATGGTATTGATGCCGAGCACGCTGGTGTGTTGATTTCCATTCACGAACAATCTCCGGATATTGCTCAGGGTGTAGCTAAGAAAAAAGTAGAAGAACAAGGTGCGGGGGATCAAGGTTTGATGTTTGGTTACGCTTGTAACGAGACTAAAGAATTGATGCCGTTGCCAATCTTTTTGGCTCATCAATTGACTTTAAAATTGGCTGAGGTTCGTAAAAATGGCACGATTCCATATTTGCGTCCAGATGGTAAATCTCAGGTCGCGGTAGAGTATGTTGATGGTAAACCAACCGTTTTGAAAAACGTAGTAATTTCCACTCAACACCACGATACAGTCTCGACTGAAAAAATTCGTGCCGATGTTACTAAAAAAGTGATTTTGCCGGTTTGTGAAAAATACATGGATAAAAATACGGATTTATTCATCAACATGACTGGACGTTTTGTAATCGGTGGTCCACAAGGTGACACTGGTTTGACCGGACGTAAAATCATCGTAGATACTTACGGTGGTATGGGTCGTCATGGTGGTGGCTGTTTCTCCGGTAAAGATCCAAGTAAAGTAGACCGCTCGGGTGCTTATATGGCTCGCTACGTGGCTAAAAATATTGTGGCGGCTGGTTTAGCGGACAAGTGTGAAGTGCAGGTGTCTTACGTGATTGGACGTGCGGAACCAACCTCTATCTGTATTGATAGTTTTGGTACTTCGGTAGTGAGTGAAGAAAAATTGGAAGCAGCCGTGAAAAAAGTTTTTGATTTCCGTCCTGGAAAAATCATTGAACATTTGAAATTGATGCGTCCTATTTATCGTGTGACTGCTTCTTACGGACATTTTGGAAGAAACCAATTTCCATGGGAGAAAGTTGATAAAGTAAAAGAATTGAAGAAAGCAGTGGGAGTGAAATAATTTAAGAAATAAAAAACACCGGCAATAACTACCTTTTTGCTTTTTTGCCCGCGAGGGCAAAGGCGTGCGCCTGTGGGCGCATAAGCCCGCGCAAAGGTAATTACTACCGGTGTTTTTTATTTCTTAAACTATTGACAAAATTCGGTTTTTGTGGTATTATCCGTTGTTAACCTGGTTGTGGCTTTGGGAGAAAATGGCTTAAATAAGGCCATTTTCCGCAACCTGTGCGGCGGTGGCGGTGATCATCACTTTGTTGGTGGTGTGTCACAACAATCCGTTGTTCGACATTCGGTCTGACGAGGGGATTCTCTTTGTTGTCTGTTGCATCACGCTTCAGATCTTGGGGCAATTCGTTGCTCTTACGTTCTTCGGAGTCGCCAGTTTAGATTCCGACGAGAACGATCCGTATGAATCCATGATTAAATTCTGGTTCAGGGTCGGATTTGTCGTCGTGGCCATTGTCTTGGTGGGAGCTTCACTTTTGTTCGCTGTCGCTGCATTCGGCGTACTTCCGCTACACTGACTGGTGTTGGAAGAAGGAGGCGACTCTCTACCACTCTCGCGCGCTCTGCCGCCGACTCCTGTTTGGGGTCTGGCGGTGGGCGCGAGTGGGCTTTGGAAAAGAAACTTTTGACTATTCCAACTCACTTTGTCTACAAATTATTTGCAGGTAAAGTGAGAATAGTCAAAACAAATTTAAAATCCAGACTAATTTAGTCTGGATTTTTGTTTTTAGTTTTTAAAAAGTATTTCCGCGTTTACTGCCGATGTCGTTTGGTGGCAGTTGATTGGTAATTGTATTTTGAATTAAATCAAATTGTTTGTCAGTAATTTTATCAGTCGCGCTAAATTTTAGATTGGAAAGTAAATTTATATTTTTATTCAATTGTTCTGCGCTTGGAGTCACGGCCACTTCAAAATATAATCCGGTTTGGCTGTTGGCCGGAAGAGCATAAAATTTCCAGTTTAAATCACCTGTAGCGTCGTTGTAGACAATGCTAGGACCAATCGTAACACTTTGTTGACCGGTAAATTTTACGCCAGTCGGCAAGGTCGCGGACATCACGGCATCACGTACCGCATTGGTGGTATTGTTGACGCGAATAAAAATCCAATATTTAGTAGTCTCATTTGCTTGCAGTGGGAGCGGACCGCGACCAAGCTGATCGCCGTCATCAGAATAATATCTGGCTTGGGCGGACAGGCTTAATTCGGTAGTTAGTGGTAGTTGTGCATTGGCGCCGTAGATAGTAAAGGTTTGTCCAGGCAGATCTTTTATCTCAGCCACAAAGCGTGGAATAATTTCAAATTGAGCGTTCTCGGCATTGTTTAAAGTAAAGTTCGGTAACAAGTAAACTTTAAAATCAAATTGATCAGTAGCCGAAGGTGTGCCGTTGAATAGGGCAGTACGTTCTTTGCTGGTTATTATCAAGTCTTTTCCATCTGTCTCAAATCCATTTTCTTTGGCAGTTGTTTTTAAATCAACCGTGCCGGGAGTAAAAGCAATGTGGATTGATTCGTTGGTTAGTTCAAGTTGACCAAAATTTTTCCAAGTCAAAGAAGCGTTTAAAATTTGTTTTGGTTCGGCGAAAGATGCGTCGCTAGTTTTGGCCTCAATGCCGATTTCCGGAGAATAATTTTTTATGTTGGCCGAGGTGTTTAAGATTGTGATGGTGTGGTTGTTGATTTCAGCCGTGGCAGAAATTTTAAGCGCGAATTGATCGGTTTTGTGTGGGACAATAACTGTGCCAACAATGGTTTTTTCATCATCTTTTTGCAGATCATTATTTGGTGAACTGCTAACGATAGTGACACCGCCTGGGAAATCAAAATTGAATTTTAGGTTAGTTAGTTTATAGTCCGTGATGTTTTTAAGTTTGTAGGTAAATGGTAAACGTGTGCCCGCAAAAGTGGTGGTCGCGATATCCAGTGAAGTTTTTAAAATGCTGTCTGGTAAATTTAAAGTTTGTAAGCCAATTTTCTGCTCACGTGATCCGGAATTATCCGGCAGGTAAGATAGTAGGGTAATAACACGATAATCAGTCTTTGGCTCCACCCAAAGACGGCCATAAATTATTTCCTGACCGGTCGCGCCCGGACGCAAATTTTGTAAATCAAAAGTACTGTCATTTCTAAAAATATTTTCTGGAGTAAGCCCGCGGTCTACTACAAAGCCGTCCGGTAAGTGCACTGCCAATATGGAATTTTTCAAATTATATTTACTACGATTTTTAAAATCTATCGTGACTTTTACTTCGTCACCGCTCAAGACACGCCCATTACCAAAAGAAATATTTAAATCAATTTGATCGGTGAGTCCCGGGTTCCAAAAAAGGAAATAAATGGTGCTGACGAACAAAACAAAAGTGGCGGCAAAAAGACCAATATCTATTACAAACAATTTTTTGGCGTGAGCGTATTGTCCGTGGTAGCGTTTGTAATAATTTTTACTGAAAAAATTGTAGATGTGTTTGAACATGTTTTTAATATTTTTACTCATTTATTTTACGCCTAAAAACACCTCTGGTCAAACAAATAAAAAACCCGATTTTTTAATCGGGTTTTAGGTAAGTGGAAGATGGTGGCAGAGTGTCTGGATCGTCGTCTGGTTGACTCTGTGCCGGGATAGATTTTGGGTTGGGGGAGAAGAGTGGGTTTTTTATTTTCCACTTTTCCACAAACTGTCCGATGCCTCTATTGGCCAATTTATTTTGGACAGTGGTGTGGTGCTGTGACCACTTCACGAGACTTTCAAAATTTACTTTATAGCGTCCAGCCACAATCACATAGGTGACTTCTTGAGCGGCGATAGCGCGACGGATAGTCTGGGCATTAACACCAAAAAGACGCGCCGCTTCAGAGATAGAAACGCGAATAAGTTCTTTAGGTTTTTGGTCTTTATCCATAGATTTGTATAGACTAGTGTATACAAAATAGCACATTTTTCGCCTTTTGTCAAGGGTAGGCATTGACTTTGGGCCGTATTTTTGATATTATCACACGTCCGGATACAACCGGAATTTGTATACACTACTCTATACAAACGAAATATAAACTATCAATGTTTGTATTATCAAGGGATAAAATTTTAGTAACTATTTTTTCAAACATGAACCGCTCGGGAAATTTGTGAGTCGTTGCGCTCTGGCTCTGTAACTCGCCTGCGGGCTCAAACAACAGAGCCAGCCACGCTGCACTCGTTCACAAATTGCCACCTCGCTTGTTCAATGTTTTCAAAAACAGTTACTAAAATTTTATAGCTGCTTTTACAACATATATAGGTACTATATATATTTGACCAGACACGAACAATTTGATAGTATATGGTCTATCGCTTAAAGGTTTGAGACGGATCATACGGACGAGGTGTAACACTTTTAACTTTTAAACGTCATCTATAATGTCAGGTGTATTAAGAGAGAAGATTCTGTTATACAGAATCTTTACCAAAAAGGATACCGACGCATACGCTGAACTCTACGACTTATATGTAAAACGAATTTATCGGTTCGTTTTTTTTAAGGTTGGTAGTCACGAAAATGCGGAAGATATTACTTCAGAAGTTTTTCTCAAAACCTGGCAATTTTTAATCAGCGGTTCGCAGGGGGCTGACGAGATAAAAAGTTTCAGTGGTTTGCTCTATCGCATCGCGCGAAATTCAATCATCGATTTTTATCGCGCGCGGTCCAACAAACCGGAAGTCGCCATCAACGAAGAAATGGAAATTGGTGACAGTGGAAAATGGTACCAAGAGTTAGAACAAAAAATTGATTCGCAAAAAATAATCGCGGCAATCAAAAAACTAAAACAAGAATATCAAGAAATTTTGACTCTGAAATATGTTGATGAGTTGGAAGTAAAAGAGATCGCGGAAATTACCAATAAAGGACAGATTGCGGTGCGAGTAACAATGCATCGCGCTTTAAAAAAATTGAAAGATATTTTGGACAAGCCGATTTAAAAATAGAGATATGCAAAATCTGATTGCACAACTCAAACAGATGAAACACTCGGAAGTGAAACCGAGCGAAGCGTGGTTGAAAAACAACCGCGCGCTTTTGCTATCTCAAATAAAAAATACCGTAAATACCGAAAATCAAAAAATTAGTTTGGACAACGTTTGGAACACCATGTCTTTGTTTATCCCACGCACTTTAGTTTTTAGTGTGGTGCGTCCAATGGCGGTGTTGCTCGTTGTCTCTATAGTAGCGACCAGTGGTTGGATCACGAGCGTGGATGCGGCTTACAATTCTTTGCCTGGTGATTGGCTCTACGGTGCCAAGCGCGTGGCCGAGAAAACTCAGGTAGCGGTCGCTTCATTGATTGGTTCCAAAACTGACCAGACAATGTTACATTCCGAATTCGCTAAACGTCGCGCGACTGAAACCAAACAAATCATCGCCGGCAACGATCCTCAAAAACAACAAAAAGTTCAAGAAGTAGTCAATGATTTAAAAATTGAAATCGCCAGTGTGAGCCGCAGTCTAGATGAAATGCAATCCGCCTCTTCCAGTGACAGCTCGGTAACTGCCGACACGGTAAAAGATCTAAAGCAAGACACGGAACAAGTAAAAGATACCTTGCAAGAAGTAAAGACTACCTTATTGGTTGCTTCCACTGCCGCTGACACTTCTTCTACTATTGCCGTCGCTCAGGCAGTAAACGACGCCAGAGACTTGGCCAAAGACACGACTGTCAAAGCCGTCGAAGTAATTGTTGCAAAACATTTAGAAGGGGACACGAGTGTGTCTACCGCCGAAGTAAAACAAGAAATCGCTTCTTCGCTGCAAGCTGTGACCACCGATGCTTCCCAGTCTCAACAGAGTATGCAAAATGTGCAAGCCGTTGTGACTGCCGCTAAAGTAGAAGCAAAAGATGTGGCGATAAAAGCTATTGCTGACAAAACCACTGTTGATGCCACCACCACCGCTGCTTTAAATGAAAAAATTTCCAAAGCTTCAACCGCGGCCAACGATGCGGCCGCTCAAACTCAGACAGTGGTTGATAGTGTCGATAAAACCGTAACCGAAGCCAATACTTTATTGGATAAAGGCGACTTGACTAAAGTGGTAGAAAAAATAAAAGAAGCCAACACCGCCACAAAAGAAGCGGAAAAAATTTCCAACCAAGCCGTTACCGATGTGGCTCAAATCGCTCCGATTGTTTCAATTTTGCCAGCCGTTGTTACGGGCACATCCACTAGTGTTGGTACGGATACTATAAAATTAATCGTTCCGCCAAAATTATAAACAGCCTTTTTTTCTTTTCCGACAACACTTTTTAAAAGAGTTTTGTCGGGAGAGAGAAAAATTGCTAAACCGGTTTTGCAATAGGTCGAGGGTTCGTAAGAGCTCGCAAAATCTTTGTACGCTTCGATTGGTCTGCTTTACGGCAGGCAGGTCGAGGCAAATTCTACGACGTTCTGACCGATACTTTAGTGTCGCGCGCAGAGCAGTAGAATCTATAAATTATATTATGACAAATTTATTAAAATTAGGTAAGAAGATCTTCACCGTAGGTGTTGTATCTACAACTATCTTCTGGTCTTTGGGCGTTGCCGCATTGGTACCAGCTGTAGCTTCGGCTGCAACTGTTGTTGATTGTGGTGCGTTGAACCCTGGAGATATGATCAAAACCGCAGCTGGTTCTGATATCTGGGTGTTGAACTCCGATAAATCTATCTCATACTTCTCCGATGGAGATTTGTATAAATCTTGGACTGCTGACAAGAAATATTCTTTCAACTTGGTTGACAAAGCTTGTGCTACATCTTTCTCACCAGCCGGTGCTGTTTACCCACGCCCAGGTACTTACTTGGTAAAAGCTGGTTTGACTGATACTTTGTATGCAGTATTGCCAGGAATGAGATTGCAAGAAATCTCTGCTGATGCCGCTAAAGCTTTATACGGCGCAAAATATAACTTGTCCGTACCAAAAGGTGGACGCACAGTTACTATTGACAACGCTTCTTGGTTGAATTTCTCCAAGACTATCGTTGCTGGCGTAATCACTGAAGCTACTCCAACTGAAGGAACTTTGGTAAAAAATGCTGGAAAATATTACGTAGTTGGCGCTAGTATGACTTTGAAAGAAGTTACTACTACCGGTTTGACTGCAAACAAATTCCAGACTGGCTTGGCTTTGGCTTTGGCTGATACCACTGCTTACACTATGGGTACTTCTGTTGATGCTCAGGACGCTATGTTGTCCGACATCACTCAGGGTGCTAAAGGAACCGGCGTTGCCGCTCCTGGTGTTCCAACTGCAACAGTATCTGGTAGTGTAACTGTAGCTTTGGCTGCAAGTACTCCAGTTTCCGGAACAGTTGTAGCTGGTCAAGCTATTGCTGACTTGGCACACTTCACTTTCACTGGTAACGGAACTGTTACTTCTTTGAAAGTAAAGAGAATTGGTGTATCCGCTGATACAACTTTGAACAATGTTTACCTATACGATGGTAACACAAAGTTGACTGATGCTGGTTCAGTATCCAACGGTATCGTAACCTTCTCCAACGGAGCTGGTTTGTTCACTGTTAGTGGTACAAAAACTATTTCTGTAAAATCCGACATCTTGTCTTCGAATAATGGTAACTCTACTTCTGGTCAGACTGTAGGTGTTGCAATTAACGCAGCTTCTGATATCGGTGGTACAACTGCAGCTGGTACTTTCCCTGTAACTGGAAATACTTTCTCTGTTGCTTCTGCTGATTTGGCAACTGTAAACTTTGCTACTACAACTGCTACTTCTCCAGGTGGTTCTATTACTGCCGGTACAACTAATGCTACTTTATGGTCCGCTTCTGCCTCTGTTGGCACACGCGCTGTAAGTTTGCAGTACTTGGCTTTGAGAGAAATCGGATCTGTACCAAACGACGCTTTTGCTAACTTAAATTTGTACGTAGCTGGCGTTAAAGTTGCTGCCGGTGTTATGAGTCCAAGCAATATTTTGACTTTTGACTTATCATCTGCTCCAGTTTCTTTAAACACTGGTTCTCGTCTCTTGGAAGTTCGCGGTGACGTTGTGAAGGGATCTTCCCGCACATTTAGTTTCACTTTGCAGAATGTTTCTGATTTAGTAGTATCTGACAGTAGTTATGGCGTAAACGTTTCCGCCACTGCTCCTGCTAATGCTACTAGTTTCTCTTCCGTTGCTACTGTGTCTAACACTGTATCTGCCGGAACTGTAACTGTCACAACCGACCCATCTTTCTCAACCACTCAGGTTGTAAAGAACTCTTCTGGAGTTACTTTGGGTAAATGGTTGTTCAAAGCTTATGGTGAAGATGAAAAAATCATGACTTTGAATGTAGATTTAGTCAAAACTGGCTCTGCTACTACAACTGAAAAATTGAACAACCTCGCTATTTTTGTAAATGGCGGTCAGGTTGGTTCTTCAAAGACTCATGACTTGACAGGTAGTGCTACTGAACAGTATGGATCCGGTAACTTGTTTACCATCCCAGCTGGTCAGACTGTTACTGTTGAAGTTCGTGGTGATTTGCAATTGGTTGACGCTACTGCTTTAACCGGTATTAGTGCAACTGTAACTCTTCCAGCAAACCAAGCTCAAGGAGGCGTTTCCTTTACAACTACTCCATCTGTTGACAATGTTCAAACAGCTGCAAGTACTTTGAGTATCGTAGCCGGAACTGTTACTTTGAACTACAACCCATCTTTCAACTCAAATCAGAGTATTGCTCAAAACGGCCAGAAAGTAAGAATTGGATCCTTTGTATTACAAGCTTCCAATGCTGATACCGTAAGAGTAACTAACATTAATGTTGGTTTGACTGGTAGTTTAGGTATTACCAATCTTGCTAACTTGTACATCTCTGACAACACAAACGCAATGAGTCCACAGCTTTCAAACAACTTCGCTGTTGACTTTACTCTACAACCAAATGACATCAAGATTATTGATGTATTTGCTGATGTTGGTAATGCAGCTGGTAGTTTGCAAACCACTTTGGGTGTAACCGCTCAAAATGGTAGTGGATCCGATGCTTCTAAACCAAATCAGAGTGGTCAAGCTTTGACTGTTGGAACTGGTACTTTGATTTATCCAAGTACTCAGACTAACGGCTCTTTGACTTCTCAGTATGTATTGGGTGGTACAGATCAGACTGCTTTGTCTGTCTACAACTTTGTAGCTAGTACTTCTCCAGTAGTTCTTGATGAAATGGGCTTCACCTTCAGTGGTTCTTCTGTAACCGCTGGTGACGAACCTATTACTTCTGTAACTATCAACAACAAGACTTTCTACGTTGTTGGACACGCTGTTACTACTACTGGTTTGGGCTTAACTATCCCAGTAGGCTTTGGTGGTCTTGACGTGCCGGTTTCCGTACACTTCAACACTGCTGGTATCGGCGGTATCCACGCTGGAAATGCTGTCACCTCTACTTTGACTTATGTCAAATATAAATCTGGTGCTCAGTCTCTTTCCACATCTACTTTGTCTGTGGCTTCCAACCCAGTAACAGTGATGGTTTCTAAACCTTCATTTGGTGTTGTAGCTTCTTCTGACAAATTGGTAAACGGATTGGTAAAAGTTGGTAGTATCTATGTAAGCGCTGATTCACATGGTGATATCTTGTTGAACAACGTTCCTGTCACCGTCAATGGAACAACCGCTACTTTGGCTACTTCCTCCCTTGCTTCCAGTACTCTTGCTGTGAAGGATACCAATGGTAACGATATTACTGGTGTAACTGATACTAGCTTCAACGCTGGTGCCAGTGTAACCGACCACGTACTTAACTTCAACGGTTATAAGATTGGTGCGAATACAAACAAGACTTTCGACATCTATATGACTGCTGCTAACGTAAGTGGTGCTGTAAACACTTGCTCCTTAACCTTCAAGTTGGGAAGCAAAGGTCTATTAACATGGACTGATGTTGCAGGCAACACAAGTGGTGCTGGTACATTGTTGTACGGTTACCCAAATACTTCTGTATCTATCAATAACTAATCTTAGTTATTCGTAATATAGACAGTTTACAAAGCCCACCCTTTCGGGGGTGGGCTTTTGTTTAACTGTTTTTTGGCGTTGACGCGCCCTGGGCTTTATAGTAAAATAACCAATGTAGTTATTTAAATTTAAAGCCTGTATTTATTGTTGTATGAGTAAAAATAAATTGGAGTTATTTATAAAATGGATTATTTACGCGACTTTTTTTGTGCCGTTGATTGTTTTGCCGGGTTCTTATATTTTTCCTTTTATTGTACCAAAGATTGTGTTCTTTCGAGGTATGGTGGAGGTGATGATTGGTGCCTATGGACTATTGCTTTTGATCAACTGGAAGCAATACGCGCCAAAAAATACTTTTTTAAATTTAGCCTTGCTTTGTTTTTTACTTAGTTTCGCGGTGTCTACTTTTGTCGGTGTTGATGCCTATCATAGTTTTTGGGACAACCACGAACGTATGTTGGGGTTGTTTACAGTTTTGCACTATGTTGCTTTTTATTTTGTGGCGCAAAGTGTTTTTAAAGATTGGAAAGATTGGAAAATTGCGGGACGGATATTTTTGTTCAGCGGTTTTTTTGTAATGTTTATTGGTTGGTTGCAAACTCAAAATCCGGATTTACTTTTGAATAACGGTTCTGATCGTGTCGCCAGTACTTTGGGTAACCCGATTTATGTTGGCGGTTACGGTTTGTTTTTGACTTTTTTGGCATTATTATTATTTACCAGAGAAAAAGAAAATTTGTGGAAATGGTTTTATGGCTTGGTTGGTTTCTTTGGTTTCATGAATATTTTTTGGAGTGGTACCCGCGGCGCTTTGCTTGGTTTGGTGGCGGCAGCCGCCTGCGCGGTAGTTGCTTATATTATTGTTTTAAAAAATCATCCCAAAATTCGTTACAGTTTACTTGGATTGGCGATTTTTGGTGTGGTCGGTATTTCTTTGTTGTATAGTTTTAGACAAACTAATTTTGTGCAGAAATTACCGGCGATTGGTCGCGCGGTGAATACTTCTTTGGCAGATATTGAGGGTAGCGCTCGTTGGGTGGCTTGGACTATCGCGGTGCAAAGTTTTAAAGAAAAACCGTTGTTTGGTTGGGGTCCAAATAATTATTTTTATGCTTTTAATGCTCATTACAATCCACATTCTTTGGATTATGGCTATGGAGAAACCTGGTTTGATAACGCGCATAATATTATCGTAAATACTTTGGCGGTGCAGGGTGCGTTTGGTTTGCTGACTTATTTGGTTTTATATGGCACGGCGGTTTGGGCACTAATTGGTGCTTATCGCTTGAAAAAAATTGATTATCATTTTGCGATTATTGCCGGCGCGTTTTTGGTGGCGCATTTTGTGAGTGTGGTGACGGTCTTTGAAGATCCGACTTCTTATATTTATTTGATGTTTTGGTTTGGGCTGATAAATGTAGTGACGCACGGCGAGAGCTTGGTGGATAAGACCAAGAAAATAGCGAATGTAGTTTTGAGCCCGGATAAAAAAATTGGTAGTGGTAGTTTGGTGTCCGTGGGATTGTTTATCGCTCTGATAGTTTTTGTTTTTAATGTTCAGCCGGCTCGTGCCAATCAAAAAGCTTTGGATGCGATTCGGGCGGTGTCACAAGATCCGGTTTTGGGTCTAGCGGCGGCTAAAGATGCGCTCGAGTTTAATTCTCCGCATATTGATGATATTCGCAGCGATGTTAGTCGCAGCATTACTCAAATTTTGAGTAGTAGTTGGCAAAAAATCGGCAAAGATCAGTCCAATGAATTGTTGAGTTTGGCAGTGGAACATTTGGAAAAGAATTTGGTTTTGCATCCGCTGGATATTCGCAATCAGTTGAGTCTGGCCCAGATGTATCAATTGCAAGCCATGATAAATAATGATGGTAGCTATATGTTAAAAGCGGAAAGTGTGACGGAGGATGCTTTGAGCAAATCTCCAAAGAGACAGCAAATTATTTTTGGTCTGAGCGGTCTGAAAATGCAGCTAGGCAAGCCTCAAGAGGCGGTAGTGATGCTTGAACAAGCTTTAGCCGACAATCCACGGATTCCGGAGACTTACTGGAGATTGGCGTATGCTTATAAATTGAGCGGTAAATGGATAAAATGACAGAAGTGTTGAAATTGGCACAAGACAATGGTATCCAATTTAGTGATCAGGACAAGGGGATTATAAGTCAGTTGATACAAACTTCTACAGTAAAAAAATAAAATAAATTGTATGAAAAAAGCTTTAGTGTGTGGAGCGGGAGGATTTATTGGCGGGCATTTGGTTGAGCGTCTCAAAAGTGAAGGTTATTGGGTACGCGGTGTTGATTTAAAAGAACACGAATATCGAAAAACTGCAGCTGATGAATTTGTGGTTGGTGACCTACGCGATGTTAATGTTTGTAAAAATGTTTTAGCGGGTGGTATCGATGAGGTGTATCAGCTGGCCGCGGATATGGGCGGTGCCGGTTTTGTGTTTAGTGGAGAAAACGATGCGGACATTATGCACAATTCTGCTTTGATAAATTTACAGATAGTAGATTTGGCAGTAAAAACCGGAGTGAAAAAATTATTTTATTCTTCCTCGGCTTGTATGTATCCGGCCTACAACCAAACTGATCCCAATAATCCAAAATGTTCCGAAGACTCGGCTTACCCGGCGGCTCCGGACAGTGAGTATGGTTGGGAAAAATTATTTAGTGAAAGATTGTTTTTAGCCTTTGCGCGTAATAAAGGATTGGATGTCCGCATTGCTAGGTTTCATAATATTTTTGGTGAATTTGGTACTTGGGATGGTGGTCGTGAAAAAGCCCCGGCCGCTTTTTGTCGCAAGGTAGCGCAGGCACAAGATGGTGATGTGATTGAAATGTGGGGGGATGGGGAACAGACCAGGTCATTTTTATATGTTTCTGAATGTGTAGATGGGATTAGACGTTTGATGGAGTCGGACTTTGTTGGACCGGTGAATATCGGTTCTGAGGAAATGGTTACAATCAATCAGATGGTCGAGATGATTAAAGAGATTGCCAATAAGCCAAATATTACAGTGAAGCATATTGATGGTCCACTCGGGGTCCGTGGCCGCAACTCGGACAATAAATTGATTCGTGAAAAGCTGGGTTGGGAGCCAAAAATGCCTTTAATGGAAGGACTCAAAATTACTTATAAATGGATTGACCAAGAGGCTAAAAAATGACACCTTTTGACACCTAATGACACCTTTGCTATAATATAGGCTAGGTGTTATTTTATTGAATTATGCACGAAATAAAGCCAAACGCGGTCTATACTACCGCGGAAGCCCAAGAAGTTTTAAAAATTAGTAATAGTACAATGAAGCGCCTCCTAAAGAGCGGCTTAATTAAGGCTAACAAAATTGGCAAACAGTATCGGATATTAGGGCATGAATTGCTGAGCTTACTTTCTCCGGGAGTAGATAAAAAAGCGACGGATATCTATCAAAAAGTAAAAGTTAAAACAATTGAGGCAACCAATAATTGGTAGTATTTTTTATGAAATCTATTATAAAAAATAAAATTGTCCACCTTCTCCATTTGTTACAAAGATGGTTCAAGACCGATATCTTTTATTTGGTTAAAGGCGGTTTTTGGTTATCGCTAGGTAATTTCGTCAGTTCGATAGGCGGTTTTTTGATGGCTCTATTTTTTGCCAATTTTTTGTCAAAAGAAAATTACGGAATTTATAAATACGTTTTATCCGTTGCGTCTATTTTGACTCTAGCCACACTCTCGGGTATTGATTCTGCCGTGACGTACGCGACCGCAAGGGGGGCAGAAGGTTCTTTGTTTGTTGGTTTAAAATCCAAAATTAAATGGGGCTTTTTTGGAGGGCTGGGTGGTTTGTTGTTGGCGTTATATTACTATTGGCAAAAAAATTTCGTTTTGTCCGAAGCTTTTGTAATAGTAGCTTTTTTTATTCCATTTTTTGATTCTTTTCAATTGTATCTTTCTTTTTTAAATGGGAAAGAGTTGTTTAAGCCATCCACTAAATACAGCACGATCACCAACGTATTTTCCATGGCAATGATGATTTTGGCAGTAGTTTTTAGTAAAAGTATAATTGTTCTGCTGCTGGCTTATTTTGTTACAAACTTGATATTGAGAGTAGTATTTTTTAGAAATAGTTTGAAAATTTTTAAGCCAAATAACGTGTGTGACCAAGAGGTGGTGCCGTATGGTATGCATCTTAGCGCGATTGGTATACTTGGTACTATTGCGGATCAGATAGACAAGATTTTGGTTTTTTCTTATCTGGGTCCGGAGCAATTGGCCATATACTCAATGTCGGTTGCTGTGCCAACTCAAATTGCCGGTTTTCTCGGCAATATTAAATCATTGGCATCTCCTAAGTTTGCTAAAAATAACAAACACGAGTCAAAATCCACAATTTTTGGAAAAGTCTGGAAACTTGGCTTAGTAGTTGTTCTGGTGGTGTTTGGTTATATATTTTTGTCTCCGTTATTTTATAAAATATTTTTCCCAAAATATCTCGTGGCAATTTTTTACTCCCAGATATTTTCTTTTTCGCTTATCGGTACGATGTTGTCCGCCCTGCCAATTACTTTGTTGAGATCGCAAGCCGCGAAGAAAGAGCTTTATCATTTTAATATTTTTGGGTCCATTTTTTGTATAGCATCTTTATTTATTTTTATTTATTTTTATGGTTTGATGGGGATGATAATTGCCAGAGTGTTAAATAGTTTTG
>CAIOJG010000162.1 GCA_903858555.1 Candidatus Magasanikiibacteriota bacterium | reverse complement strand
CTTTTATTTTTGTCTTCCGGCGATGTTCGCCTTTATTTTATTACACATTTTGCAAAACAGATAATCTCCTCTCTTGACTAGCTGTTTTTTGTCCTCTGGGCAGATGTTTTTTATAAAAATGTCGTCCAGTCTGGTATCGGCGCTAATTCCAGCGTTCTGAATTTCAGCTTTTGGCTTGGGCATATGGTTTATTCTTCTGTATAATGTACCTTATTCAGAACTTTCCACATCTCATCTTTTATACCCTCATCAAATATTAAATTGTGATCTTCAACATATTTATTAAATGTATACGCTGGACAATTATTTAATATATGCCATAAAATATCAGCTTCTTTTCTAGTTTCCAATGTGATCGTGATTGGCTGAAACTCCTGTTCCTTTTTTGATGCTTTCATAAATAGATTTTAAATATTTTAAATGTTGTTCCCACGGAAACCGTGGATAGTTAAGTTTTAGATGTTCTAGCCCGTTCTCAATGGCGAATATTTCACAGACGTGCTTGGCATCTGGAAAAATTGTGCCATTGTTGCCACGGTGGTGATGCTTACAAAGCGCCACAATCGCGTATAACTCGTTCACCTGCCGTCCAGAGTAAATTAGTGCATGATTCCATTCAATCTCTGTCCTAGAGCCACACAGGTGGCAAATCTTCATCCGTGGTAGAGGTTCCAGCTCGGCTCGTAGTGCTATTGGGATTGGTCGCATAGATTTCGTGTTTGCTCACTCGGCCATGCAACATGCACGGCTGTACGTTCGCCTATCGTTTTATTGAGAATTTCGTATATTTTGTCCACTTCTTTCTTTTTAAGTCGTGCGGTACTTTGTTTTTTGAATAGTGCTTTTTGAATTGGTCGCCAGAGATATTCTTTGATTGTATCTGATGACCAAGGGATTTCCACATCTTGCCGGATTGTTTCCCTCATATCAAAGCCACCTGCGTTGAGTGCTTCTGCCAATAGAGTAAAATATAAATGTAAAGCACGGTTTTGCTGTGATGTGCGTTTGTCTTTTATCTCTGATTGGCAGTGTTCACAAAGCATATTTTAATCGTCAGTTGAGCATTTACAATAAAATTCTTCTATCCCGCATTTTTGGCAAACTTTCATACTATCGTATTCTCGGTGCCTGATTCTCTTGGAAAATCTCCACACCTTTAATAAATCTTACCCCACTGGCAACCGCTTGGTCGATTTTCTTTTGGTCCAGTGTCCAGTATTCGTCTGGCACTAAACTTGCATCGGACACTTTGCCGACCCATTTTTTGATTACGGTCATGGTGGCAAATCCGGTGCGTGTTGTTTTTTGCTGTTCGAGTACCGGCACAACCACTTCCGTGGCACCGGTCGCCTTGGCTTTCGCCAATGCTTCCTCGTCAATGCGTTTTTGTTCGGCTTTCATGCGTGCTTCTTCGGCGTTGTACCATGCGAGCTGGGCCGCTTTGGTATTCACAATAAATTCTTTTAGTGGTTTGGTGATTGCGTTTGCATCGGCCATGATTGCATCAATCGTTTCATTAAGTGGATCGGTGTATTTTTTACGCTTGATGTCCACTTGGTTGATTCGTTCTTTCACCACTTTCAGAATTTCACCAGCCTGATTGTATGTGGCTTGGTCAATAATTTTCATTTCCTGATGTTCGTATAAAAATTGATCCACACCCTCGGCTGCTTCTTTCCATTTTTCAACATCTCTTATCATAGGATTAACTTTTAAATGGCACCTCATCTGGATTGACCAGCGTTTTGGTTTTTTGCATCGGGGCTAACTTCGCGCCGTCTTTTTCTTTTTTCCAGCAAGTTCGACATTTTGGATATGTACCATCATGGGTGATTCCACAAAATGGACAGGTTTGACTTCCTCTGGTTATTGTTCCGTTTATTGCCGCGGGTTTTGCTGTGGTTGTAAATTTTGGCGGTTCATTTGGTACTACCGTGCCACCAAATTGTTTGGCCGTTTCGTGTGCGTTGAATACTTCCGGCTTTTCTTCTTTATCATCTTGGGCATCAGTGTCCTCATCTCCGGTTAAAATACCAAGGGCGTTGCAAAATGCGTATCGTTTGGCGAAAGTCATGCGCGCGCCATATTTTTGGGTACTAGTCATGAAAGATTCGGTGCCGATTTCTACTTTGAAAGAGCTTTTTTTGGTATACCCAGCGATGTGAGTGATGATACAGATTGCTGTCGCGAACTCTTTGTCTTTTTCTTCATCAAAATCATATGCCAAATTATTTTCTCCCAATGCTTTTTTTACTTGGGCGACAATATCATCGAGTGGTGCGTAGCGGTAAATTTCTTTCCCAAATTTATCTTTGACGATTTTCTTTTTTACAATCACCGGACATTCCATCTGAAATTTTGCCATGGCCGCGATAAATTGCTCTTTGGCAAATTCTTCTTTGAACTCTCGGCGCATTGTCATCAATTCTTTCATCATCTCAATTGACGCGCCGGACTGAATAGCTTGGGCGATCAAACCCTCGGCACTATTATAATTTGGCTTTTGTACTTCTTTTGGTAG
>CAIOJG010000161.1 GCA_903858555.1 Candidatus Magasanikiibacteriota bacterium | reverse complement strand
CTGTCATTTTGACTGTGATCTTAGTGTCAAAGAAAGTATTATTGGCGGTAATGTCCATATTGCCAAAAAAAATAACGACGGCACGCATCGTTTAATTTTGGGTGAACAAACTTTGATCGAGCTTTAGCGCCCAATCATTCCGAGTATCACACTGATGGTTTTTAAAACAATCGCGAGATCCAAAAATGGACCGCGATTTTTTATATAATACAAATCGTATTCTAGTTTACCAAGATTTTCATCTATGGTGCCGTAATATCCTTGTTGCAGTTGTGCCCAGCCGGTGCAGCCTGGTTTTACCAAGTGGCGTAAGGGGTAAAAGGGCATGAGTTCGGTCAGTTTTTCTACAAACTCCGGTCTTTCCGGGCGTGGTCCGATTAAGCCCATTTCGCCTTTAAAAATATTGATAAATTGTGGTATTTCATCGATGCGGGTAGCACGCAAAAATTTTCCAACCGTTGTAATTCTACTGTCTTTGACCTCGGCGTATTTAGGACCGTCGATTTCCGCGCTGCCGTCGGCGTGTAAGGCTTTCATGGTGCGGTATTTATAAATATAGAAAATTTCTCCACCGCGACCAACGCGAGTTTGTTTAAAAAATATTGGCCCTCTGGAATTTAGTTTTATTGCCAAAGCGACAAACGGAAAAGTAATTACAAAAAAAACAGCAATGACCAGTGCGGCTAAATAATCTATTAATATACGAAAACGATCATACATTTTTTTTGATTGTTCTTGAAATTTAGTTAAAAACCAATTTTGAGAAAAAACCGAAGGCGGTAAGCGATGGTAAATAGTTTCGTAAAAATCAGCCAGCTCAATGATGTTGGTTTGATTGAATATTTTTTTATATAATTCTTTAATCAACTCTTCATTTTTTTGATAATTAAAATCCAAAACGATTAGTTCGGCCTGGTCAATTTCGTCGATTATTTCGTAGCCTAGCTGAGGAGAATTTTTTAGAGTTTTAGTAATTTGCATTATTTCAGGCGATGATCCGATAAAGGCTACTTTGGTTTTTAAAATATTTATCGCGATAAAACGATTGTAAAAATAACGCCAAATTGATAGCAGGCCAAAACCAACCGCGGCAGTTAATACTAAAATTGTTTTTGGATTTATGCCACTGTTTGGAGCCGTATAAAAAAATATAATTCCCCAAAGTGTCCAAGCGAGTGCTGTAAAAATTATTTTTTGGTATAAAGCTAAATTATTTTTAATTTTTCCTATATCATAAAGTCCGCCGATAAAAGCGATGATAATGGCGGTAAAAAAAAGAAAGCTAAATGAGTTGAGTAGCATTAAAATGTCTTGGCTGGAAGGAGTCTTTTGGTAGCGCAAAAAAATAGCTACGTAAAGTCCGATATACATAGAAACGAGATCACCAATCAAAATTGTTAGTTGTTTGAGGCGGTACATGGAATAAAATTGACGTTTGAAGTATAATATAAATATACTATGAATGGATTATATTATAATTTAGTTAAAAAATCAATCCCGGCCATCATTTTGGGAGTTTTTTTGTTTTCCTCTTTACCGGTTTATGCCTTAACTCCAAACGACGAGCAATACAATAAACAACAGCCGGTGTGGCAACAAATTGGAGCAGAAAAGGCTTGGGATTATAACACCGGCTCGAAAAGAGTAACGGTGGCTATTATTGATACTGGTGCTGATATCTGGAATGATGATATCGAAGCTAATATTTGGACCAATCCTTATGAAATCTCTGGCAATGGTTTTGATGATGATAACAACGGTTATGTCGACGATGTGCATGGTTGGAATTTTATTGAAAATAATAATAACGTTCGCACCAGTGTTTTGGATAACGTTTCCGATCCGGATGCTATTTCTCATGGCACCCTAATTGCTGGTTTGGTTGGAGCGGTTGGAAATAATAAAAAAAGTGGCACCGGGATGAATTGGCAAGTTCAAATAATGCCATTGCGTGCGGTTGATAGCAGTGGCGGTGGTTATCTTTCAAATGTTGTAAAAGCGGTTCGTTACGCGATTGATAATGGCGCTGACGTGATAAGTCTGAGTGTGGTTGGTGATCAGACCGATAGTCGTATTCGAAATATTTTGTATGAAGCTTATAAAAAAGGAATTGTGGTAGTGGCGGCCGCAGGAAATGGACAGGTAGCTGGTGATGGGGATTTGGATAAAAAACCGCTTTATCCGGTTTGTCTGGATCAGGGTCAGGAAGAAAATTGGATTTTGGGGGTGTCTTCGGTTGATAACGGCGATCATTTGAGCAAGTTTGCTAATTATGGAGGTTGTGTGGATTTGGTCGCACCAGGCCAAAATATTTATAGTACCGAAAGATATGCTCCGCTTTACGGTTTTTTAAATGAGTTTGGTGGACCATGGCAAGGAACTTCTTTTGCGGTGCCGCTGGTGGCTGGGGCAGCCGCACTTTTGAAAGCGCAGCGACCGGATTGGGGCGCTAAAGAAATTATTGCAACGCTGCTGGCCAATGCCGATAATGTCGATGTGCAAAATCCGAAATTTAAGGGTAAACTGGGGTATGGTCGTTTAAATATCGGTCGGGCAATGGAAGTGGCCGCGGCGGTGTCTATTCCGGTGAGTATGGATGTGCATCAAAAATACTCTTTTAAAGGCAGAATAATTTATGTTAAAGACAACAATAATAAAAAAACAATCTTTAGCTCGGTCAGTGGTGTGCAGATTGTGAGTCTGGCATCGGTAAAATCTTTCAATTATAAACGAGATGAAATATTGGTGTTGGTAAAACGTGGTAAAAATTATTTCGTGCAATTTTTTACTGATTCCGGACAGAAATGGAAAGAAGTAAGTGTGCCGCTCTCCGATTATTCAGCCAATAAACAACCAACAGAAATAAATATAGAAGTAGTTGACGGTCAACGTAAAGTTAGCCTAAATTTTTTGGAAAAAATTGTTAAAAAAGGCAAAAAAACAGTCACTGAAACCACTTCCAAAGAGTATCCTTGGCTGGATTAAGCCGGTTGCCAGATTTTGGATATAATGTTATAATTTCAGTATAAATTAACCTTATTGTCTATATGGACAACCCTGTATTTGAAAAGAAAAATATTTTGGTAACCGGCGGTGCCGGATTTATTGGATCGCACCTTTGTGAGCGTTTGCTCAAAGAAGGCAATGTGATTTGTATGGATGATTTTTCGAATTCATCACCAAAAAATATTGAACATTTGTTGCAGTATCCTGATTTTGAATTTGTAAATTATGATGTTCATCAACCGCTTGATTTGAGCCGTTTTGATGAACTGGATAAATTTAAAGTAAAATTTCAAGGTATCCAGGAGATTTATCATTTGGCTTGCCCAACCAGCCCAAAAGATTTTGAAAAACTTAAAATGGAATCTTTGTTGGCCAATTCTATGGGGGTAATAAATACTTTGGATTTGGCCGTAAAATATCGAGCTAAATATGTATTTACTTCCAGTTCGGTGGTCTATGGTAATCCAATCGACGGAGAAAAATTTGCGGAGAGTTATAAAGGGGTAGTTGATCATCTTACTCCACGCGGTTGTTATGACGAAGGTAAGCGTTTTGCTGAAACGTGTGTGGAAACTTACCGTCAGGTTTACGGAATCGATGGTAAGATTGCTCGTTTGTTTACAACTTATGGTCCACGCATGAAACTATTTGAAGGTCAGCTAATCCCGGATTTTATTATCAATGCGTTGGAAGGTAAGGACTTGATAATTTACGGAGATCAAAGCATGTCGACCTCTCTATGCTATATCAGTGATTTGGTAGACGGCTTAGTGCGATTGATGTCGGCCGCCCCGGATGTAAAAGTGGCCAATATCGGCGGCGATACTATTTACACTTATGAAGAGGTGGCTCAAAAAATTATTGATTTAGCAGGATCGACTTCAAAAATTATTTTTGAAAATCCTTTAATGTTTTTGACTCGTAAAGGTTTACCGGATTTGACTTATTCTAAAGACGTCTTGGGTTGGTTGCCTTTGGTGCGTCTGCAAGACGGGCTGCAAAAAGCCATTGATTATACGGTAGCCAATAAAGAAGCCCTATTGTTCCACAGTAGCTAAATATGATTTTTCTGGTTTTGCCGGCATTCAACGAAGAGCAAAAAATTGGTCGCGTTATTCGCGGCCTTTTTGAACATGGTTATAAAAATATTGTGGTTGTAGATGACGGTTCATCGGACAATACTTTTCAAGAAGCGCAGGCGGCGGGTGCAACGGTAGTCAGGCATCAAATAAATCGCGGTCAAGGAGCGGCACTGCAAACCGGAAATGAATTTGCGATAAAAAACGGCGCGGAAACCATCGTGCATTTTGATTCGGATGGTCAATTTAACGTTGTTGATATTGCGACCGGATTGGAACTGTTAAAAAATAAAAATCTGGATATTGTTTTTGGTTCCAGGTTTTTAGACAATCGTTCCAAGATTCCATTTTTTAAAAAATATTTTATTTT
>CAIOJG010000160.1 GCA_903858555.1 Candidatus Magasanikiibacteriota bacterium | reverse complement strand
GATTATTTTATCTTGGTTTATAAAATCTTTTACTTCTTGAGCTGAGGTAATTTTATTTCCGCTGATTTTTATGTTGGTAATTTTAAAATAAGGTAGAGTCAGCATTAACCCCATCCAAATAATAATCAATGCAATAAAAGTAGCAAAAATTAGCTTGTTTTTGGTATTTTTAGGTTCAGCTTCCCTTTTGTATGGATTTTTTAAAGCGTTAGTAGGCGCTTCGGTCTTTATGGATTTTTTTTGTCTGTTCTTTTTAAAGCGTTTCCAAAAAGACTCGTGGGGTTTGTATTGGTTGAAATTTTTGTTGGATTGAAAATAGCGCATATGGTCTATTTGACTATGCGTTTTATGAGTGGGTTGATACGGTCAACCACTTCGTAATTTATCGTGCCGATTTTGGCAGCGATATCATTGGCGGAAATTTTTTGATTGCCTTGTTGACCAATAATTGTGACAGTGTCCCCTGCTTTGACATTTTTCACTACGCTAACATCTACCATAGTTAAATTCATGCAGATGCGACCGCGCACCGGACAACGCTTTCCTTTGATGAGAACTTCGGCATTGTTCCCCATCCGTCTATCCAAACCGTCCCAATAGCCAACAGGTAAAACAGCCAACGTGGTATTTTTTTTGGTTGAGTAAGTTCCGCCGTACCCGATTTTTGTGTTTGGAGGTATATCTTTTACTTGAACAATTTTAGTGTTCAATGATAAAGCTGGCTTTAATATTACAATTTTTGTCGCCGGTTTAGATGGGTACAATCCGTATAAGCTTAAGCCTAAACGGACAGCGTTGAAATGGGACTGTTTGTAGAAAGTTGTGGCCGCTGAACAAGCCAAATGCTTGATTGGTATTTGGATTTGGCTGACTTTTAGCTCTCGCACTACCTGTTCAAAAGTTGTCTGTTGTTGGTTGGTAAAAGTCTTGTCATCTTCGCTGGAAGCAAAATGACCGTAAATTCCTTCAAGTTCTAAATTTTTTAATTGTTTTATTTTCTTGGCAAATGTCAGAGCGTCTTTTGGTAGGACACCGATGCGGGTGGTGCCGATATCAATTTTGAGATGGACTAGCGCCTGGCTTTTATTTGTCTTGGCAATTTTATTTAGAAATTTGATCTGGTCTAAGCGGTAAACTGGGAATGCAACTTTGTGTTCTATGGCTAGCGAAATTTGAGCTTTATCTAGCTCATAAAAACTTAGAATAACAATTTGTTTTTTAATGCCGGCTTTTATAAGGGCAACAGCTTCATCTAAACTCACTACACAAATTCTGTCTGCCTCTTTTGATTGGTCACATATTTTTGCAACCTCAAAAAGTCCATGGCCATAGGCATTGGACTTGATGACCGGCATCAAAAGAGTTTTTGGACCGATGAGTTTTCTAAATTGTCTTAAGTTGTGCTCTGTCGCCTCTCTGCTCACTTCCACCCAAGTTAGCATAGAATTTTTATTATTTGATACCCAACATTTTTTTACGAGCTTCACTTTCGTTCAAAATTTTCTTGCGGATACGAATAGTTTTTGGAGTGATTTCTACCAATTCATCATCGCCGATATATTCTAGAGCATCTTCCAAGTCCATAATCTTAGGAGCGTTGAAGTGTTCGGAAACACCATCACCTTTGGAACGCATGTTGGACAAGGCTTTAGTTTTGCAAACGTTGACACGTAAATCGCCGGTACGAGCATGTTGACCAACAACCTGACCAGAATATACTTCGATAGCTGGACCAAGGAAAAGATTGCCGCGATCCTGAGAGTTCAACAAACCATAAAGGTTGGTAACACCAGTTTCGTGAGCCACTAAGGAACCCTGGTCGCGTTCTTTCCAGTTGCCTGGATCTGCCTGATAACCACTAAACATAGTGTTGATTAAGCCCAAACCTTTGGTATCGGTCAAAAATTCTGTGCGGTAACCAAACAAACCACGAGTAGGAATCAAGAATTCACCAAAGAAGATGCCATTTTCTACATTCATGTGCTGCATCAAACCGTGGCGTGAACCAAGTTTTTGGATAATAGAACCAGAAGCAAATTCTGGAGCTTCGATATAAACATTTTCGTAAGGTACCATTTTTTGGCCATCAATTTCTTTGACGATAACCATTGGACGAGATACCTGAATTTCGTAACCTTCACGGCGTAAGCGTTCGATCAAAATTGCCAAGTGCAATTCACCGCGACCGGAAACAATCCAATCGTTGTTTTGGCCATTTTCAATGCGCAATGCCATATCAGTCTCAAGCTCTTTGTACAAGCGTTCGTTGATCTGACGAGAAGTGGTGTATTGTCCTTCTTTGCCGGCAAACGGAGAATCGTTTACAGAGAAAGTCATTTTTACAGTTGGTTCTTCGATTTTCAATACTGGTAAAGCGATTGGGTTGATTGGGTCGGCAATAGTTTCACCAATCATGGCATCGGTAATACCAGCTACAGCGACGATGTCACCCGCTTCTACATCTTCTGCTACGCAGCGATCCAAACCTTCAAAACTCATCAAAGCCACCAAACGATGTTTAGAAATTGTACCATCACGACGAATACGAGCCACTTCTTGACCGGCTTTCAAACGACCGTTCAAAAGTTTGCCGGTAGCAATACGTCCTTTATAGTTGTCAGCAGACAAAGTTGTGACAAGCATCTGTAAAGGTTGGTCGGCGTCACCACTTGGTTCTGGGATGTAACTCAAAACAGTATCAAACAACGGACTAACGTCAGTCATTTTAGATAGATCTGGCTCAAGACCAGCTAGACCTTGTTTGGCACTAGCGTAGATCACTGGGAAGTTGGCAGTCTCATCGTCAGCACCAAGTTCCAAGAATAAATCAAAAGTTTTGTCCAAAGCATAAGCTGGGCGAGCATCTGGTTTATCAATTTTATTTACCACTACGATCACTTTTAATTTCATGGCCAAAGCTTTTTTGAGCACAAAACGAGTCTGAGGCATCGGACCTTCTTTAGCATCTACTAACAGCAAACAACCGTCCGCCATAGTCAAAACGCGTTCCACTTCCCCACCAAAGTCGGCGTGGCCTGGAGTATCGATAATATTAACTTTATATTCACCCCAGCGCACAGCCGCATTTTTGGAGAAAATAGTAATGCCGCGTTCTTTTTCAAGATCGTTGCTATCCATGACACAAATCTGGTCGACAGTGTCTTTGCTGAATTTAGTTTTTGCTTGACGTAAAAGCGCATCTACCAAAGTAGTCTTGCCGTGGTCAACGTGAGCGATAATGGCGATGTTTCGAATCTTTTGCATAATTATAATTTTTTTAGCCCGCAATAAGGTTGCAGTACTTCCGGCACGAGGATGGTTCCATCGGCTTGTTGATATTGTTCGACAATTGCAATCGGGAAACGGCTCAGCACCATGGCAGTACCATTGAGCGTGTGCACCAGCTCGGTCTCACCATTTTCCTTTTTGTATTTAATATTTAATCGGCGTGATTGATAATCGGTACAGTTACTGCAGCTCGTAATCTCGCCGAAACCTTCGTTCATCGTCATGTAGGCTTCTAGGTCGTACTTACGGTAAGCCGGACCACCGAGGTCGCCCGACGCGATGTCGATGACTCGGTAATTTAATTTTAGACCTTCGCAAATTTCTTTTTCAATGTCTAAAATTTCTCGATGTTGTTTTTCGCTGTCTTCCGGTTTGCAATAAACAAACATTTCTAATTTTGTAAACTGGTGAACGCGATACAAACCTTTGTTGGTGCGACCATAGGCGCCGGCTTCAGTGCGGAAACAGTGTGACAACGCGACGTATTTTTTTGGTCCGTCTGATAAATCCAATACCTCATTGGCATGATAACCGCCAACTGTGATCTCGGCCGTACCAATCAAACACAGGTCGCTATTTTCTATGGAGTAAACTTGAGTTTCATCCCCTCTTGGATTAAAGCCAATACCGGTGAGAATTTCTGTCTTGGCCAAGTCTGGAGTCTCCAGCAAAGTAAAACCGTGTTTAGTGACGACGTCCATGCCGTAGTTTATCAAGGCTTGGTTTAGTCGTACTAAATTATTTTTAGTGAAGTAGAATTTTGCACCCGCCACTTTGGCGCCACGTTCAAAATCTATCAGATCATTTTCCAAAAGTAATTCCTCATGATCTTTTGGAGGGAAATCAAATTTCATTTCACTTGGTGTCTGATATACAAGTTTGAAATCCTCTTCACCACCAACCGGAGTGTCTGGATGGGTCAGATTTGGTACATGCATTAAAAATTGTTTGTACTCGTCCTCAACTTTGGTCAAGTCTGTTTCCAAAGTTTTAATTTCTTCACCGACCGCTCTCATCTTGGCAATTTCTTCCGGGCTCGGTTTGCCTTTTGAACCTTGGTTTCTAGAAGCGCGTAATTCTTCCACTTGGTGGAGAATATGACGACGCTGTTCGTCCAAGTTGAGCAATTTATCTAAATCAACTTTAGCTCGGCGATTAACACAATTTTGTTTAATCAGTTCTAAATTTTCTCGAATGTATTTAATGTCTAACATATTAATCGCAATATTTTTGTAATATTTGTTTGTTGGATTTTAGAATCTCGGAGTTTAGCGGTAGAAAATCTAGTTTTAACGCCTGTTTAATAGTAAACCAACCATAATCTGAAACTTCGTTTTCGGCGGTTTTTATTTTTCCGGATGTAATTTTGCAAATATAAACTATGAGAAAAACTTGGTAACCATATTTTTTTTCGGTACGACT
>CAIOJG010000159.1 GCA_903858555.1 Candidatus Magasanikiibacteriota bacterium | reverse complement strand
TCTTGAGCATGTTTAATAATCGCTTCGGCCAGTGGATGCTCCGAAGTTTTTTCCAGCCCAGCCGACATTGCAATTATTTCTTCTTCGTCGTGCGCGCCGACTGTCACCACATCAGTCACTTCCGGTTCGCCTTTTGTGAGGGTGCCGGTTTTATCAAAAACAATCACTTTAATTTTACAGGCTGCCTCTAGCGGTTCACCACCTTTTATCAGCACACCATATTCCGCGCCTTTTCCGGTACCGACCATAATCGCGGTCGGTGTCGCCAGACCAAGCGCACACGGACAAGCAATCACAATCACGGAAGTAAACGCCATCAAACTAAAAGTAAGTCCAGCTCCAAAAAAGAAAAACCACACTACAAAAGTCAGAGCAGCCACAATCAAAACTGCTGGTACAAACCAACCGGAAATATTATCCGCCAAATTTTGAATCGGCGCTTTACTACCTTGTGCGTCTTCAATCAGTTTTATAATTTGTGACAGCGCCGTTTCTTGTCCAACTTTAGTAACTTTAAATTCAAAACTACCATGTTTATTTATGGTAGCACCGACTACTTTATCGCCCACATTTTTTTCTACCGGAATACTTTCACCGGTCAACATGCTTTCATCCACGCTTGAACTGCCTTTAGTCAATTCACCATCCACCGGAATTTTTTCTCCTGGGCGCACTACTACCACATCTCCCGCTACTACTTCATCGAGCGGTAAATCTTTTTCCACGCCACCACGAATCACGCGTGCGGTTTTTGGTTGCAATCCCATTAATTTTTTTATTGCTTCCGAAGTGCCGCCTTTAGCGCGCGCTTCCAACCATTTTCCTAAGATCACAAACGTGATCAAAAAGGCTGCCGTCTCAAAATATAATTCTGGAATTTTTTCTCCATTTAAACCAATAATAGATTTATTGATAACAATGTAATTGAAGAACTGCCACAAGCTATAAAAAAAGGCAGTACTGGTACCAATCGCAATCAAACTATCCATGTTAAACATTTTCATCTTGAGCCCACTCCAGAATCCTTTATAAAATCCAGCACCCACAACAAACTGAACCGGAATAGTCAAAAGTAAAGAAATAATTCCGACATATGGCATCACCGCGCGCCCTGGCCAAAAAGCAAAGAAATCATACATCATGAAATAAAGCATCGGCACACTAAAGACAAAACTAAACCAAAACTTTTTTTGCAAAGTTTTTATTTCTTGTGCTTTTTTCTGACGATCGATTTCCGGATCGGCACTAGCCAACTCGGCGTTATAGCCGGAGTCCTGCACCGCTTTTATCAAATTCGCGACACTCGCCTGACTGGAATCGAAAATCACACGCGCTTTTTCCGCAGCATAATTTACATTGGCTTGTTTCACACCAGACACTTTTTTCAAACCTTTTTCAATCAACAAAGCACAGGAGGCACAATGCATCCCGGTCAAACTTAAATTTATACTTTCATCATTTCCTTTATTATTTTTGACGACAGACGCATCTTTTTTTTCAACATTGTCACCTGGCAAAACTTTATTTTCGTACTCTTTACTCTCGGCGACTTTACCCACCTGTGCCAAACTATTTTTTATATCTTCCCATTTTAATTCTGTTTGTGACACTACCTTAGCCTTGCCGCTTTCCAAATCCACTTGAACATCTTGTACGCCGGGCAAACCTTTAAGCGCCATGTTACTCAATTTGATACAAGCCTCGCAAGTCAAATTGGTAATTTTAAAATTATATTCAAACATAAATTTATATTACATGAATAGTGGCGCGTGGAATACCCATGCTACAAGTTACTTTTAAGTCACCTTTTTCTTTGGGCACAAAAACCACCGTGGTATCACCGGTCGAATTCATCGGCTGTACTACATTTAAATCACGGATCACTACATTGTGCATACAACCAGTTGGCGGTTCATTCATCGCAATAATCCATTTCACCGGCTGACCTTTTTTTACCGTAAACTCACTTGGTGAAATATCTTCAAACTGTTTATAGGTAGATTTTATAATTTGCGCATTACTCAAATCAATATTGGAATTATCCGGTGCCGGAGTCGCCGCCCCACCACCACAACCACAGCCACCACGACCACCCGCTCCACAAGTACCACCACCGGCACTAGCTAAAGTTTTATTTGGTGCCAACGAACTTTCATTATCTACTACAATAAATTTACCGGTGTACATACCCATCGAACAAGAAAATGGAATTTCACCAACTTCAGTCGGAGTAAAGTAAAATATATTTTCACCTTTATTCAGAGGCTTGCCGATATTAAATTTACGCATCACGATATAGCTGGCGCAAGAAAAAGTTGATTTCGAAGTAATCACCCACTTGACCGGAATACCCTTTTTTACCGTCAAAATATTTGGACTATAGCCATCTACATTTTGATCCATATATACAACCTGCTCTTGATCGCTGTTGGTGATTTTGGTAGCACTGTCATCCGTGCCGCTGACACCAATCAATCTCCAGCCGTTGGAAATATTAAACAGACCAAACATAATCACGGCCACACCCGCAGTCGCAAAAAATATTTTGGCTTTGCGTCCTTTAAACAACGAAGACAGACCACCAATCGTAAGCAGACCAAAGGAAGTGCCTAAAGCAAATAATCCCATAATCAACGCTCCCTGAATAAAACTACCAGAACTTACGGCGTATAATTGCATCGCTTGAGTGAACCCACACGGCAAAAAGAAAGTGGCCGCACCAGATAAAATCGCGACCTTATGACTATACTCTCTCACTTCAGTTTTTACTCCGAAAAACTTAGCAACCGATTTTGGTAACGTAAAATTTTTGTCTTGTAGCTTTGGAAAAATTCCCAATAATTTTAAACCCATCAAAATCATCACAAAACTTACCAGCAAAGTAATAATCCCAAGTAAGTTGGCTGAAAACTGAAAAGCCGAGCCAAGGAAACCAATAATACCACCAAACAACGCGTAGCCACCGATGCGTCCTAAATTAAAATATAAATGCGGACGAAATTTTTGCATCATGGTCGCTTCCGGATGCAACTCGCTATGACGAGCAGACAAACTCAGCACTAAGCCGCCAATCAATGCCATACACGTAGAGACGCCAGCTACCAACCCGACCAAAAATACCACTCCCAAACCATCCTGCACCGCGTTCACGTTTATTTTATTAAAACCAAAAATTTTGGCTAGTACATAAAGCACGGCCACGATCATCAGGCCATAGAAAAAATTCCAATAATCATTTTTATCTTTAGAAAATATGGTTGGTTTTTGTTTAGTACCAATTTTATATCCAGCCTCTTCCACCGCCAAAGCCAATACTTCCGGTTTGGGCACAGCACCGTCATAATAAACTTCCGCCTGACCGGTTTTATAACTCACATCAACTTTTTTTATCCCGGAAATTTTTTTCAAATTTCCTTCAATCAACATTTCGCAGGATTTGCAATGCATCCCCGCTATTTGTAAATTTAATTTTGCCATATCAAATAATTTATAATTAAAAAATCGCTTCGTAAAAATTTCCCACAAAATAAATCGATATCAAAAGATATTGACCGCAGGAAATTAGGAAAACGAAACGACCGTATAATTACCAAGAAAACTAAGATATTTTAATATTTTAGATTCAACTAAAAATTTTATCGAGGTCCGATAATGTAAATATCTATATCTAAAACTATTGAAAATGGGCGCCGCAAACGCCGTTAAAAAAATATATACAAAAACTTGCGAAACAACAGCTACCAGAACTAATGCCAACAAGTAATTTATTGTTTGTGGTACATCACCCAGCAATTGAGCGGCAGCATTAAGATGAGAATTCACACAACCATCTGCGCTACCAGACATTGCCCCCACCGCATCGCACATTATTGGCGAAGACACCATCGACATAGAACCGACCAGCGACATTGGACAAATATAAGCAAGCGCTGTGATTGAAATCAAAACGACAATAGCAAATCCGGAAATGATTTTAAACAAATTTTTCATATTTATATGATACTCCTAAAGTCACGCGACCGTCAAGATAATTGACAAAACCGCTAAAATATGGTATCCTCGAATGTCGTTCTTTTAAAACAGTCCAAAATCGGTTGATAATTGCAGATTTCAATCTTCAGTTACCACCCGGTTTTGGCTTTTAGACATGGTGTCTACAACTCAAAAACGCTCAGCGGAGTACGCCAATGATAATGACTATCAGCGCTATCCTGATCGCGGCAGGTGTAGTTTCAACGGCCATCAAAAACTTCGCTGAAAAGCGGAGCCAAAGAAAAGCTGATGAAACAGTCACTGAACTCGAGCAAATCGATTATCGCAACCCACGACAAGCACTTCAGGCGCTCAAGGAGACGCCTGGAATTAGCCCTGAAAAAAGGAAATCAATCGCCCGCTTCCAAGTATCGGCCTTGCTCGGAGATTTGTTGACCAAATACCCAACCACTCTGAAAGAGGCCATTTCAGCGGAGTCAAACTTCGCC
>CAIOJG010000158.1 GCA_903858555.1 Candidatus Magasanikiibacteriota bacterium | reverse complement strand
CCATTGGTTTTTACCTTCGATTTATTCATATTCCAAGTGTTATTTTCGAACAACACGTTACTTTTCAGAACGATATCGCCAATGGAATCGGCTGTGGACTTAAAAAAAAATAGGGGGCGATCAGGCTGGTGACCGATTTTCCGAAGTTTTTTCCAAGCAATTTCTAGGTATCTAAGAGCTTTTTTTTGGATTTCTGGCGTTTATATATAGGGGAGGGGGGGGAGAAATAGGGGATTTAGAGGGAATTTAAAGGGGATTTGATGGAAATTGAAGCAAAATTAAATGGAAATTAAATTAAAATAGTTTATATTAATTAGGGTTTTGAGGGATTTTGGGAGGGGTTTTTGATAGGATTTTTCAGTTGTTTATTGGGGGGAGGATTTTGTGGAGGAAATCCACTAGAGGTTTTTAGGGAAAGACGGGGGGAATTTTGGGAGGATGGGTGAAGTTTTGTGTTTGTTGGGGGATTTTTTTTGGGAAAAATTTTAATAAAAAAGGAAATGGTTTTTATAAAATTTATTGTTTTTTTTATTAATTAATATAAAATAATGCATTCCTTGTCTTTTTTGTAAGATTAAAGGATATCATTCCTTCCTTCTCGAGTGAAGACAGCCAGAGCGTCTTTTAAAAGTCAGAAAAGAAACAGTGGTTTCTTGGGGTGGCGTTTTTTGGGCGGTATTAAGTTTGGGCCATTTGATACATAGGTTAGGTCTACATTTATATTGTAGATACATTATCATGAATGCCAGCGGTAAAACCGTATGATAAGTTATGATAATTTTTTAAGTGTATTTGATATGGTTTAGATTTAATATCTCATTCCCACGACAGGCTCTGGATCACCAGACAATACGAGGGCTGTTTTAAGATCATAATTATTGTTCTCTGCATGTAAAGGAGTTGATGTAGATTTTTCGGTGAGGAATAGCCAACAATAATTATGGTTGAGAAGCAGGTAAAGAATTTGACCGAACGTAGGGGTGTCTTACGCCGCAGTAACATGCGGTAGAAAGTTTTGGGTTTCGATGTTTCAAGGCCAAACCGCTTTCTAATTCGGGAGTCTAGCTCACCCCACTTAGTCAGAAAGGCGCTGAAATAATAGCCGCCTAAACTAATCACACCAACCAATCACTGCCGTAATACCGAACACTCGATTGGTCAACCAACAAAGGTGATATAGCTAGTTGATAGGTTAATATATCATCGGTCCTTCGCGATCTTTGGCAGTATGACAAACGGGAGCCTTGTGTGCATTTGTTTGTCCAAAGATTTAGTCACTTTATACAAGTATAGTTTCTCGTGCGACTATAGTAAAATTTTGTACAAATTATTTTATTTTATTTTTGATTGTTTTTTTATTTTGCTTTTAATTGTTTTTTATTTTGTTTTTGGTTATTTTTTATTTTGTTTTTGATTATATTTTATTTTGTTTTTGGTTATTTTTTATTTTGTTTTGTCCAGGTAATAGAGAGGGCATCAGTCTGTGGGTACATTGTTCATTTTTTTGTTTTTATTATTAGTCTACTCTTCATCATTTGAAAATTGAGTTTTTAGTATAAAACCCCACAGACTGTTGCCCCTCTCTATTACCTGAGATAGTT
>CAIOJG010000157.1 GCA_903858555.1 Candidatus Magasanikiibacteriota bacterium | reverse complement strand
GTGAATCCAGCCGATGAACGTTATGCCAAATATATTGGTCAAGAATTTGTGATTAAAAATTTTGGCGGTGGAGCGGATTTGAAAATTAAAATTATCGGTGAAGTAGGAGTCGATATGACTTTTGGTACGGGCGCGGTGGGTGTTACTCCAGCACATAGTGCTACCGATTATGAAATGGCGCAAAGAAATACTTTGCCAATTATAAAAATTATCGACGAAGACGGTTTAATGACTAAAGAGGCAGGTGAAAAATATTTAGGCAAAGCCGTAAAAGTGGCACGAGCGGAAGTAGTGGAATGGTTGAAAGAAAATGATTTATTGGAAAAAGAAGAAGAGGTAGCAAACAATCTTTCTATTTGTTATCGCTGTGGTTATGCGATTGAGCCGTTGCCCTCTAAACAATGGTTTATTGATGTGAATAAAGAATTTGTGTTGCCAAGTTCCAATATAGATGGAATAAAATCTGGAGATAATGTGACACTTAAAAAATTAATGCAAACGGTAGTAACTAATAAACAAATCGAAATCATTCCGGACAGATTTGAAAAAACTTATTTTCACTGGATAAATAATTTGCGTGATTGGTGTATTTCACGTCAGATTTGGTATGGACACAGAATACCGGTTTGGTATAAAGGTGATGAAGTTTATTCTGGTGTTGAAGCGCCAGTAGGTGAAGGTTGGACGCAAGATAGTGATACGCTGGATACTTGGTTTTCGTCTGGTCTTTGGACTTTCTCTACATTGGGTTGGCCAAATGATACCTTGGATATGAAAAATTTTCATCCGACTAGTTTGCTTGAAACTGGTTATGATATTTTATTTTTCTGGGTAGCGCGCATGATTTTAATGACCACTTATACTTTGGGTCAGATTCCGTTTGAAAAAGTATATTTGCATGGCTTGGTGCGTGATGAAAAAGGCAGAAAGATGAGTAAGAGCTTGGGTAATGTTATTAATCCACTTGATACTATTTCTGAATTTGGTGCGGATGCTACTAGACTTTCTCTTTTGCTCGGAAACACTCCTGGTAATGATTTGAAATTATCTCAAGAAAAAGTGGAAGGCTTTAGAAATTTTACCAATAAACTTTGGAATATTTCACGTTTTGTTTTGCTCAATATTCCAAATCCAAAAATGGATGTAAAAATGCCGCAAGTAAAAACTTTGTCGGACAAATGGATAATGGATTGTTTGAGTAAGGTAGTTTTGGATGCATCTAGTATGATTGAAAATTATCAATTTTCAGCGGCCGGTGAAAGATTGCGTGAATTTACATGGGGTGATTTGGCGGATTGGTATTTGGAAATTGCCAAAGTAGAAGGTGGTAAAGAAGAAATTTTAAATTATATTTTAAATACCGTTTTTAAATTGTGGCATCCTTTCATGCCGTTTGTAACTGAACAAATTTGGAGTGAAGTTTACGGTGTGGATAAAATTTTGATGGTAGAGAAATGGCCAGCTGCTAATGCTTTAAACACGAATGAAAAATCTTCGCAGGATTTTGAAATTATAAAAAATATTATTACCGGTATTCGTTCATTGCGCGCAGACAACAAAATTGAACCAATTAAAAAATTAAATTCAGTTATCAGTGCTGGGTCAAATTTACAGTTGTTACAAGAAAATTCTGAAGTTATTAAAGCTTTGGCTAGATTGGAGAATTTAGAGATACTTGCTCAAGCAACTAAATCAGCCACAGCGGTTGGTTTTATAGAAGGTGGTATGGAGATTTTTATTGATTTGGCTGGAGTGGTGGATTTGGAAAAAGAAAAAGAACGTATTCAAAAGGAAGTGGAATCATTGACTAAATATATTGCCGGCATAGAAGGAAAACTTAGCAATGCTGATTTTGTGGCGCATGCGCCAGTGGCCGTAATAGAAAAAGAAAAACAGAAGTTGGTGGAGGCAAAAGAGAAAATTGAAAAATTAAGTAAGTAAAATATTAATTGCTGTTTATTATATGCCAGATTTTGACGATGAAAAGACAAGGGAGATAGTGTCCTTTGAATGTAAAAGATTTCTTCGCTTAATGGGCGAGGTGGATAGCAAGGTTATTGATGTGCTGAGAGCAAAATTTTCGAGTCCGGATACTTTTCAAAATATATCTGAGAAAGATGTTATTTTAGAAAACAGGGCAATCATACAGTCGATTACTCGAGGGACTGAAATTGTAAAACAGTTGGCTGGTAGGCACTATATTGATCACGATCTTGGTAACGTCGCAGTTGTGGTTGAGGGATATTTAAATTTTCTTTTAGAGACACCGAGCGTTTGTGATGAAGAAACTTTTATTCCGATTTCAAATTCTTGGGAAAGATATCGTGTTGCCCTTGAGGATATTTTTTTGCGTACCATTAATCCAAGAGAAGTGCCACCTGATTTTAATAATGGTATAGATTTGGATACCATGCAGAGATGTTTATATTATTTTTCAACAAAGGAAATGAAAAAAATGTCAGCACACCCAAATGTGTATGGCGGTTTGGATAAAAAAGATGTCTATCTGCCTCAAGAATCTGTCTGGAAAGCATTGCAAACAAAATTGGCGGGAAGAAAAATAGAAGGCAACACTGCGGTCATACAAAATTTTATTTTGAATGAGTTGCGCAATGTTTTGAGGGATAAAATAGGCGCTAGCCATGTATCATTGAATATTATTATTGTTGGAGATGAATTGGTCATTCGTTTGGAAGATGACGGTGCCGGACTAAACGCTTTTCAACTAGATTCAAATAGTAAAGATTGTATTTTTAAAAAGGGAGTTTCGGCAACTGGGTCTACAGGTTTGGGGATTGCTAATTTTGATACACGGGTAGCATCGATGGGTTCTTCATTCTATGTAGTATCAAGGCCAAGATTTGAGGGGGTAACATCAGGTAATTTGGAGCTAGATGAAATATCGGTGGCAGAAACGCACGAAAGAACTGCGCCGGATGCTGGTTTGGCACACGAAGTTTTTGCAAAGCATTATGCGGAACCGATACGTTTTCAATCTGGCGGAACACAAAAAAAGTTGGAGAAAATACCTTTTAATAATGTTGAGCACGGCACGGTATTTGAAATTCGTCTACCAATAAGTAAAAAAGAAAAATAAATTTATGTCAAAAAT
>CAIOJG010000156.1 GCA_903858555.1 Candidatus Magasanikiibacteriota bacterium | reverse complement strand
GATTATTTTTTCATCCGGCGACAAAAAACGCAATGGATGAGCCGCGCGCTGGTGACCATAGCCCATGTTCACTGTCACCACCCAAGCTTGTTTTACTTTTTTTAAATTCATACTCGTTTGTTATGAGCAAAAATAAAACCCATTTTTTTATCAAATTTGGACGGAAAAATCTGAACACCAAAACCATTTTCACGTAATTGCGTTTCAATCTCTTTATAATTTTGTCCATTGTAATTGTGATATTCCATCACAATATTTTTTATTTTTTTAAAATCATCCAATCCTAAGCCCAGAAATAAATCATATTCCCCACCCTCAATGTCCATCTTTAAAAGCGAAACTTCGTCGATTTTATATTCTTTGCAAAAATCACCGAACGTAAAAACTTTTACCGTTTGAGTATTTTCTGTTAGTTCAGTACTCAAATAATGATTATGTGAATCCTCGGTTACCGTTAGGTTGGAAAAACCGGTTTTATTGGTGATGGCTGCCTGAACCGAAATGACATTTTTAATAACATTATTGTTCAAATTTTCATTGAGCGCAGCAAAATTTGCTTCTTCCGGCTCGACACAAAAAATAGCGGCATTTAAATTTAAAGACCTGGCATACAAAGCAAAAAACCCCTTATGCGCTCCCACATCCACGATTGTACTCGCATTCTTAATCGCTTCATCTGCAATCCGATATTCCCGATACTTAAAAATCTCATTCAAAACACTCTCATCCGCCTCATCATAAAGACTCACCGAAAATTCTAAGTTGTTAAAATTTATTTTTTGATTTTTTTTCATAAAGTCTTAAGAGGTTTGTGATTGGTTATTATTTTTGCGGGCTTATGCACCCACAGGTGCATGCCTTTCGCCTTCGCAGGCGAAAAAAGCAAAAACAATAACCGATCACAAACCGATACTATCATTATATCACAAAAAAGATAAAAATAAAAAAAATCCCTCGACAAGCAAGGGATTTTTAAATATATTTTACTGTTTAGTAGTAGTTGTCATCATCGCCGGACGAATCTGTATCGAATCCGCATTGATACTACCATCCGCATTTGCAGCACCATTAGTCGAAACATTATCTCCAACCTGGATATCACTCATCGCGCCATCGGTAGATTTTAACACTTTCGTACTACTGGTGAAATAAATTGTTTTAGAACCACCGGCGCTCAATTTTAAAGTAATACTTTTATCGTCTTTACTCAAAACTTCTCCACCGGTAAAACCACCCATCGCGCCACCACGTCCACCTTGACCATTGCGACGTCCGGCACCTTGGCCTTGTCCTGCGCCCTGTCCGGTTTGTTGATTACCTGTAGCCTGGCTACCGGCATATTTTGTACCGACAAAAAACATCAAACCACCAACTACTACGACTGCTGCCACCCACGCTATTGTATTTTTCTGCATAGAAAATATATTAAATAATTAAAATTTTTATTCAAAACGTAAAGCCTCGATTGGATTTAAGCTAGAGGCGCGCTTGGCTGGATAATAACCAAAGATGATACCAATCCCAGCCGAAACACCAAAAGCTAAAACCACCGACGTCAGTGAAACTTGAGTGGCCAATCCGGCAAAGGTTTTAACCAGATATGATACCAGCCAACCCATCAGCACTCCGACGATACCACCAATTGTTGTCAACATGATAGCTTCCATCAAAAACTGTGAATTGATATCTTGTTTTTTTGCGCCAATCGCTTTGCGCAAACCAATTTCGCGCGTTCTCTCGGTAACAGTCGTCAACATCATGTTCATAATACCGATACCACCAACAATCAAAGAAATAGCTGCCACCGATCCAAGTAAAATAGTAAAGGTGCCGGTGACTGAAGAAGCGGTCGCCACAATATCCGCTTGATTTAAAGTGCTAAAATCCGCCAATAGTGGATCGGAAATTTTATGTCTTTGTAAAAGTAAATCGGTAATCTGTTGCTGCGCACCGGCCATAGAATTTTCATCTATCGCCTGCACTGCTATCGTTCCAATTTTATCGTTACCGGTCAAAAATTGTTGGGCGGTAGAGAGTGGAATAAAAATCATATCATCCTGATTATTAAAACCACTACCACCTTTAGCTTTTGTGACACCGATTACTTTGAAATCAATCTTTTTTATTCTAACACTCTGACCAACCGCATTTGCATCCGTACCAAAAAGATCATCACGAGTAGTCGGACCAAGCACAGCGACTTTAGCCAAACTAGAAACATTTTGATCGGTAATAAACGAACCATCGGAGATTTCAACATTACGAACGGCTGGATAAGTCGCGGTTGTACCTACTACCGAGGTATTCGTATTTAAACCTTTAGCCGTGACTTGATAACGCCCAGACAATTCCGGATCAACCGCTTTGACCAGAGGAACTCCTGTGGCAATCGCATCCGCGTCTTCTTTGGTCAAAGTCTGAGCACTACCACGTCCCTGACTTACTTGTTGTCCAACACCACGCTGCGCTCCCGGCATTACCATAACCAGATTTGAACCCAAAGACTGAATACTAGACTGAATGGTACTTTGTGAACCAGCTCCAATCGCGATCATCGCAATTACCGAACCAATACCAATAATAATACCAAGCATCGTCAAACTAGTACGAACTTTATTTGAAAGTAGGGCCGAGACTGTTTCTTCGAATAAATCTTCGGTTTTCATATATGGCTAGCAATAATCTTATTAGGATTTTTTTTATCTTCTACTATCAGACCGTCGCGAATCATAATGATTCGATCGGCATGTTCAGCCACATCGCGTTCATGCGTAATCAAAACAATGGTATGACCTTTTTCTTGATTGAGATGTTGAAAAGTACCAAGCACGATTTCACCGGTTTTACTATCTAGGTTACCGGTTGGTTCATCCGCTAAAATTAAGGATGGATCATTTACCAAAGCACGAGCAATTGCCACACGCTGCATCTGACCACCGGACAATTGATTAGAAAGATGATTAAAATGGGCTTCGTCTAATCCGGCATTTAACAAAGCTTGCCTAGCGCTTTTTTCACGCTGGACTTTTGGCACTTCCGCATAAATCAAAGGCAACATAACATTGCGTAATACCGTCGCGCGTGGCAAAAGATTGAACGCTTGAAAAACAAAACCAATTTTATTTTTTCGAATTTCTGCCAATTCATCATCAGAAAAAGTACTAACATCTTTATCGTCCAACAGATATTGACCGGACGTTGGTGTGTCTAGCGCCCCCAAAATATGCATCAAGGTCGATTTGCCTGAACCGGACGGCCCGATAATGGCCACAAACTCGCCTTCTTCTATCTTAAATGACACACCTTTGAGAACTTTTGTCTCAACATCGCCATTTATATAATTTTTAATTATGTTTTTACACTCAATCATATTTTTTATCTTCCGGCCGTAGCGCCGCCAAAATTACGTCCACCACCACCGCCACCACCAGTGGCAGCTCGTCCGCCAACTTGTTGTAACAAACTAGTGCCGGTAGTTGCCGGTGTTTTAGAAGTGGATGCGGCAATAGTACGTGAAATTATTTTATCATTTTCATTTATACCACTAATAATTTCAGTAAACGAATCGTCACTAATACCAACTTGAACATTTTGATTCTTAACCGGCTTTAATAAAAGTATGCCGGTATTTACGTCGAGTTGATTATCGGCTACAGTTTCGTCCGGAACTTCTACATATTGATTGTTGCCGCTAATTTTAATAGCTGCGTTTGGTACCATTACCACGTTCTGTTTTATATCGGTAATAACCGATGCCGCCACACTCATACCGGATTTTACTCTGTCGTCTTGTGTGTCCAAAGAAATTTTTATGTTATAAGTAACCACCCCTTGAGTTACGGTACCGACCGCGTCAATATCCGCCACCACACCGGTGATATTTAAATCCGGAATAGCATCAAAGGTAAGATTGACTTTTTGGCCAATTTTTACTTTTGAAACATCAACTTCGTTTAATGAAATTTCGACGGTTTGTTGAGTGGTAATCTCTGTCGCCACTGATGTACCGGATGAAATGTTATCACCCTTTTGAATACTTAATGTTGCAATTACACCATCAAATGGAGCGCGCACGGTATAATTGGACAACAGTTGCTGAGCGTCAAGCAAAGCGTTTTGTTTTTGTTGTAATGACAATTGCTGTGATTGAATATCGATTGGTAATGCACCCGCTTTTAGATCGGCCAATGACTGAGTTTTTTCCGCAATAGATCGATCGCTATCGGCGATAGTTAAATTATCGTTTTTGATAGTATCTTGTATCGCGGAAAGACTAGTCAGCAAAGAATTAAGCTGAGTAATATCTGAAGATAATTGGGTTCTTATGACGGTGACTTCAGTAAAAATTGGAACACTATCTTTAGTATGAATATTAATCCACTCATCATAAAAATTACCTTCGCTCTTGGCTGATTGAGACATGGCTTTAATTGTATCGATTGTCTGATTAAGAAGCGTGTCAATGACGGGCTGCTCAGAAAGTCTAGACGTTAATTTGTAATTATCGAAATTTTTGTTAAAATCATCATCCGCTAATACGTAATCTGAATCTGCTTTTGTTCTTAGGCTAAGCATACTGGCAATATCGTCTGGAGTGCTTACACTATTAACTAAAGCAAATTCGTTATCTTGATTACTACCGATACTTTTTTCGCCACTTCCAATCTTAAAACCTAATAAATTGTCATGTAAATCAGCGTCTATAGAAGGAGACGACAAAAAAGCATTGGAAATCTGAGTGTAGGCATCGTCATAAGAAGTGAGCAAATCAGCGGCAGCTTTGTCCTTACTTTCTTGAGCGGTAGTAATAGCATTTTCCGCTTGAAGCAAAGTTAAAGTGTCGGCCGGCTGCACCAGTTTTTGCATTGCCAATTTGGCACTATCCAAATTTACCTGAGCATCACGAACGGTTTTTTGAGCGTCACTAGAATCCAGATAAGCTAAAGCTTGTCCGGCTTTTACAGCTTGTCCATTTGTTACCAACGTACTGATAACATCTCCGGAAGCCTTTGATTTTACATCCACTTGATTGGTGGCGGAAATTTGACCGGTACCTGAAACAGTTGTCATGATAGTACCTTTTTGCGCGGCCGAAACCACATACATCGTCGGTGTCACGGTTGGAAACATTTTTTTATAGCCGTAATAAGAACCGCCGATTACCAACAATAAAATAACTGTGAAACGAATTTTATGAGCGAGAATTTTTTGATAAAAAGTCAGCATAATAAAAAATTAATTATCTAGATTTATTATAAAATATTGGTCTCGGACCAAAATGATGCACCCCACTGCGAATCATTTGAAAATCCTGTCCACCGATAACACGTAAACGTTGAGCTTGAAAAGCAGAGTCATCGCTATCTCCGACAACCATTACAAACGTACCTACCGATAAATCCGTAGACAAATTCGCAACTTTTGTGATATCTACTTTTTTTATACTATGAGGAGTCTGAATCATAATATATCCGTCCCCCATTTCAGTCACTTGACCGGTCACGCCGCCATGACGCTCACCCAAACCGTGATGTAAAAATGGACCAAAGAACATTCCCATCTGAGGATAATCGTATGAGGCCTGCTCAATATTTTCGGCAATATTGGTAAAGGTTAAAACCGCGCCGGCAACAAGCACCGTACCAACCAGTCCTAAGGCCAAATATCCAAACGGTTTTTTATAAGCAAATTCACTTTTTTTAATTATCAACCCGGCTACAAAAATCATCAGCACTACCGACACCACCAACAAATACGGGAATGAGTCCAAAAATGCCAATAAACCATAATTTCCAAAACTAAGATAGCCGATGTTATCGGAAGCGCGCAAATAAAATAAGACCAGGTTGAAAAACAACACGGCCAACAAAACACTCAAAATCAAAGCGCTACCCAACCCAAGTTTTTCCGCTAAAAATATATACTTGGAACGTAACTTAATACGCCCACTTTTTATTTCTGACATTATATTTTCTTCCAATTTTGAACTATCTTTCATATTTTTGTTCTAAATTTTCTTTGAGAATATCTTTGGCTCGCATTATCAAAACTCCAACGGTACTACGAGGCAAATGCATAATGTCACTGATTTCTTCATAACTTTTTTGCTCAAAGAAATAAAGGATTAGCGGTTCACGATATTTTTCTTTCATTTTTGACAGCGCCTCTTCTATTTTTATTTTAGCGATACCCAGATCTATCTTACCTTTGATATCAATCTTTTCATCAATTATATCCATTTCGTGCTCATCGAGCGAAACCGTGCCACGATTTTTTTTAATATGATTTAAAGCTTCATTATGGGCAATGCGATAAATCCAAGAGGAAAATTTCTTTTCAGCATCAAAGGCAAACAAGTTTTTGTATGTTTTAATAAAAACCTCCTGAAGCACATCTTCAAGCTCGTCATGGTCTTTGATAAATTTACGCAAATAATGGGAGAGCTTGACTTGGTAACGACGGATGATTTCTCCGTATTTTTCCTTATCTTTCTCACGTATCACCACTATCAACTCTTCGTCCGTCAAATTGGTTAATACCATACAATATATATACAACCAAAAAAAGCTTTTATTTCACTTATTACTCTATATCTTACCATTATTTAACAAAATAAAAAAGCGGTCAAATAGACCGCCTTGTTCCGAGGCTTGGAATCGAACCAAGATAGACAGCTTCAAAGGCTGTTGTCCTACCTTTAGACGACCTCGGAATGTCGTTTTAGACCTTGAGCTGTCGTCGCATGGCCAAAATACTGGAAACTACCGTAAGAACCAATACGCATACAAACTGAGATCCGAATAGGTACAGAATATGCGAATTATAGTATTTTGTCAAGGAGAAACCGTCCGAAAAGATAACCGACAGATAAGGATCAATGAAATGAAGCGCCAAGTAAATGATGCCAATCGAAATAGCCATACTCAAAACTGAGAAAATAAGCGATTCTACAATGTAGGGACCGCGAATAAACCAATTGCTGGCGCCGACTAAACGTTTGATCCCGATCTCAACTTTCTGAGTGTGGATAGCCGCGCGAATCGTATTAAACACAATTAAGAACGAAATACAGCCAAACAGCAACACCAAACCGGCGACCATTTTTTCCGCGTTGTTGGTAATATTTTGAATCTTATCCAGCGCGGTTTCGTGTTCGTCAAAACTCTTGGCTTCAATCAATGTTTGATATTCCGGCACATTTAGGGCTTGGATAATTTTTTGATAATCACTCGGTTCTTTGGTTTTGATAATCATGGTTGGGCCAAATGGGTTTGTGTCCAGCTCGGCCAAGGCGTCCAAAATATCTTTACTGAGTTTATGGCGCTGTTTGAAAGAATCCAAAACACTATCGGCTGATAATAAATCCACATTTACAACCTCGGGAAACGAAGAGACGTATTTTTTAAGCTCATTGACATTGTCGTCATTGGCATTGGCCGAAAAATAAACACTGACGTTTACTTGGTCCTTTACGGTGGCGACCGCTTCTTTGGTGATGGCTTCCACGCCCCACAAAGCATTGACGGACAGCACCATCAGGATCAAAATCAAAACCGTCATAAATGACAAACCAAAATTACGACCAATATCTTGAAAAGCGAATTTTAAAATTCTTTTTAAACTGGTCATAAAAAAATGATTTACAAAATATATTTACCGGCTTCTTGATCCAAAACGATATTGCCGCCATGCAAAGTAATAACCCGGCGATGCAAAGCGTTTACCACTTCACGATTGTGAGTAAGCAATAAAACTGTGGTGCCAAATTCATTAATTTTTTTGAGAATCTGAATAATTTCTTCGGCGTTGATAGTGTCCAAATTACCGGTTGGCTCATCGGCCACAATAATCTTTGGACGATGAGCCAACGATCTGGCGATAGCGACACGCTGCTGTTCACCACCGGAAAGCTGCTGTGGATAGCGATTGTGTCTATCCGAAAGACCTACGATTTCCAATAATTGCGGTACAATTTGAGCGATTCTTTTACTTTTTTCACCAGCTACTTCTAGCGCAAAAGCCACATTTTCATAAACGGTTTTTTGTGGCAAGAGTTTGTAATCCTGAAAAATCATCCCAATCTGACGACGCAAATACGGAATTTCGTCCGTTTTAATATTGGTAATATCCCAATCCCCGATTTTAATTTTTCCTTTAGTTGGAGTTTCTTCGGCGATTAGAAGTTTTGTAAAAGTAGTCTTGCCGCTGCCACTTTGACCAATGATAGACACAAATTCACCGGCGTTGATGTGCAAACTAATATCGCGCAACGCCACGGAATTTTTTGAATATACTTTTGTAACACCTTCAACAATAATCATAATATTTTTTAACAAAAGTATTATACCATAGAATTGACTTAAAAGACAAAACTGGATATACTTATGTTTATTCACAGGCCATCTTAGCTCAGTTGGCAGAGCATCTCACTCGTAACGAGAAGGTCTCGGGTTCGATTCCCGAAGATGGCTCAAATCAGAGTTTCTTTGTTTGAAGGAAACGCGACTGCCTGACGAATATCCTGTTCTCCTTTCAACCACTGTATTACTCTGGCCATCCCAAAACCACAACCGGAATGTGGCACCGCTCCATTTGAGGCCACCTGGTTGATGTACCATTCAAAATCATCAATACTGCCACCGCGTTCTAATAAGCGTTTAAACATACGCGAATTTTTTAATATGTCTTTTAGCATTTGCACTTCGTGAACACGAGCGGCCGACCCTACCGCTTCGCCACCATAGGGTAAAATCAAATCGGCCGATAATACTCGTCCTGGATTTTCCGGATCAGGCAACATGTTAAAAAATTTTTCAACTTCCATTTCTTTTTCAAACTTCCACATTGGATCGGGAAATCTGGTGATAAACAACGGTTGATTATCATTTGCGTTTACTAAAATGGCTTCTTGGGCCGAGGTAATATCGTTACCCCACTGAATTGATTCGCCCAGTGCGGCTAATTTTTCTATCGCTTTATCATAAGTAATTTTTGCAAATATTTTTGGACACGAGGCCAATCTGGTGATAGTGTCAGAAGAAAGACCATACAACTCAGGCGCATTTGGATCACTAGAAATTTTTTGAGCCACAAAATATAATAACCCTTCGATATATTGTAATAATTGATCAAATCCACCCGAATGTTCGATTTCAATCATCAAAAACTCGGTTAAGTGCCGATTGTCCACTTTGGCTTCAGCGCGAAAACTCGGCCCCACACAATACACATTCCCCAACTTTGGCACCAAGGCTTCCAGATACAACTGTCCAGTTTGTGCCAGGTAACTTTTATGTCCACTAAACCAAGCGTCATTTTTGTCGGAGGATACTTCAAATAAAGTATTTATATTTTCACAAGCACCCGACGCGCGCACAATACGCGGTGTTACTATTTCGGTATAATTATTTTGTACCAAATATTCACGAGCTCCCTGTAAAGCCCGATCGGT
>CAIOJG010000155.1 GCA_903858555.1 Candidatus Magasanikiibacteriota bacterium | reverse complement strand
TGGCTCGGCGACAAACAACGCATGAAAGATTTGATTACTGGCTGGAAATCCGCCTGTGACATCGCGGGTGTGAGCTGGGGCGGCGGTGAGACACCGGCTTATGCGGGCATTATTAATCCTGAGACGATTGACCTTGCTGGATCCGCGGTCGGGATTATTAAAAACAAAACCAATCTCCTTACTGACAAAAAATTAAAAACCGGCGACAAAATAATTTTTATAAAAAGTAACGGCATCAATGCCAACGGTTTATCGCTCGCACGTGCGCTCGCCAAAAAATTACCAGCTGGTTATAACACTAAATTAAAAAACAAAAAAACTTACGGCGAAGCTTTGCTGACCAAAAGTAATATCTACGCCAACCTCGTGCAGAATCTTTTCAAAAATAAAATAGACGTTCATTATCTTTCCAATATCACTGGCCATGGTCTACGCAAAGTGATGCGCGGTCGACCAAACTTTACATATCTCATCGACAGAATTTTTACCACGCCAGAACTTTTTAAATTTATCCAAGATACTTCTGGTTTAAATGATTACGAGATGTACCAAACTTTTAACATGGGACAAGATTACGCGATTTTCCTTTCGGCTAAACATGTTGAAAAAGCTTTACAGATTATAGAAAAAAATGGCTTCACCGGACTCTACGCCGGCGAAGTGCAAAAAGGACCAAAGCAAGTGGTAATCAAAGAAAAAAATATAATTTATAAAGGTGACACTTTAGATCTCAGATAAATTTATGAAAATTGCCATCATCCAATTTCCAGGGAGCAACGCCGAATCCGAATCTTTCCGTGCCATCAAACAAGCCGGCATGGAAGCGGAAGAATTTTTGTGGAATCGCGATTATCGTGATCTCGCCAGTTTTGATGGTTATTTTATCGTGGGTGGATTTTCTTATGAAGATCGTTCTCGCTCCGGCATTATCGCTTCGCTTGATCCACTCATGATTCATCTCAAACCAGAATCGGAAAAAGGCAAACCAATTTTAGGTGTTTGCAACGGCGCGCAAATTTTGGTAGAAACTGGACTCGTGCCAGGATTAAAAAATTACGATTTGGGCATGGCGCTCGCTGAAAATTGGCGTTTGAAAAATGGTGTGGTGGTCGGAACTGGATTTTACAACACTTGGGTCAATATCAAACAATCCGCACCAAGTGAATCCTCCGCCTTTACTCGTCATCTAAAAAATGGTGAGTTTATTCATGTGCCAATCGCGCACGGTGAAGGTAGATTTATTATTCCAGATGAGTTGCTAGCAGAAATGATTGACAACAATCAAACTATCTTTAGATATTGCGACGATACTGGAAATATTTCTGCTGAATTCCCTACCAATCCAAATGGCGCCATGTACAATCTCGCCGCCGTTACCAACGCCGCCGGCAATGTTATGGCAATGATGCCTCATCCAGAACGCACCGATAACGGCCAACCGATTTTTACTTCCATGCGCGAATATATTCAAAATAAAGTCAGTATTAATTTAGATAAAACTTTAGAATTTACTCCCCCACCACTTTTAATTCAACCAAAAGAAAAAGATCCAAGTATTTTACAACTGCCGGTTGAACTAATGATTACCGACAAGGAAGCGGCCACTGTACAGACCACTTTAAAAAGTTTGGGGATTGATGTGTCTATACAACGCTACGTGCAATGGGAAATAAAATTTCCTGAAGACGTGGATTTGAATCTAGTAAAAAAACAAATTATTGATTCCGGAGAACTTTTCAATTCCAACAAAGAAAAACTGGTGGAAGATGTAAAATCAGACGAAAACTCTGCCCTGCTTTTAGTGCGCTACATGGATGATTCTATCGGCGAACAAAAGAAAGAAAATCTGTCGAAATTGGACATTCACGGCATTGAGTTTGTGACCAAAGGCACGCTCTGGCGCATTACCAGTTCCCATGATAACATTAATTCTGTGGTGGATAAAATTTTAGCCACCCATATTTTATTCAACCCATATTCGCAAGAATGTTTTAAATATTAAACATATGTACTACACAGAGAAAATCAAAGCCCAACTAAATAACTGTCTCACCGAGACCGATCTTAGTTTTGGTAAAAAGAAAATCGGCAAAGTGCGTGATTCATATGAATTGCCGGATAAAATGGTTTTAATAACTACCGACCGCCAAAGTGCTTTTGATCGCGTACTCGCCGCGATTCCTTTTAAAGGACAAGTACTAAACCAGACCAGCGCTTGGTGGTTTGATCAAACTAAAAATATTGTACCAAATCACGTACTTTCCGTACCGGATCCAAATGTGACGGTTGGAAAAAAATGTTCGGTGTTTGCGGTTGAATTTGTGGTGCGTGGATATATTACCGGTACTACTTCTACTAGTGCATGGAAAAATTACGAAGCCGGCATGCGCGACTATTGTGGCAATATTTTACCGGAAGGTTTAAAGAAAAATCAAAAGTTTGATCACCCGATTGTGACCCCAACTACCAAATCCGATGAACATGACGGCCTTATTAGCGCCAAAGAAATTGTGGAGCAAGGTTTAATGACCCAAGAGGAATGGGATTATGTCAGCACCAAAGCATTAGAGCTGTTTGTTTTTGGTCAGAAAGTGGCGGCCGAACATGGATTAATTTTAGTCGATACTAAATATGAATTTGGCAAAGATGCGGATGGCAATATTTTATTGATAGATGAAATTCACACTCCAGATTCCAGTCGCTATTGGCTCGCCAATAGTTTTGAAGAACGTTTTGCCAACAACCAAGAACCAGAAAATATTGATAAAGAATTTTTGCGTTTGTGGTTTACCAAAAATTGCGACCCATACAATGATAAAGAATTACCAGCCGCTCCAGAAGAATTGGTGGTAGAACTTTCTCGTCGCTATATCCAACTCTATGAAATGATCACCGGAAAAACTTTTGAATTTCCAGATGAGAATTTACCAATCGCACAAAGATTGGAAAACAATTTAAAAAATATATAATATGAAAGTAATTTTAATCCTCGGATCAAACAAAGGCGCCGACATTGAACACGCTAAAAAAATTACGGATGAATTGGATAAATTTAGTATTGCGTGGGAACAATTTTCCGCTTCTGCTCACAAACAAGCTCGTGAAGCGCTCGCTATCCTCGATAAATACGCCGATGAAAAGGTGGTCTACGTCACTATCGCTGGCCGCTCCAACGCGCTTTCCGGTTTCGTGGCTGGAAATTCTACCAAAGTCACTATCGCCTGCCCTCCTTTTGCAGACAAAATCGACATGATGGTCAACATCCAATCTACAATACAGATGCCGGCCAATGTACCGGCCATGACCGTTCTTGAACCGGCCAATGTAGCGCTCGCTATCAAACGCATTATTGAACTTGGTCTATGAACAACCAATTAAACTCGCTTTCACCATTAGATGGTCGCTATGCTCAATCAGTAGCTGTATTAGCTCCATATTTTTCTGAGCTAGCTTTGATAAAATTCCGCGTGCAAGTAGAGGTGGAATATTTTATTACCATAAGCCTAGAAATAAAAATAAAAGAAGTACCGCCTTTTTCGATTGACTTACAAAAAAAATTACGCAGCATTTACCAAAATTTTTCTGAAGCCGACGGAGAAGCAGTCAAACTAATTGAAAAAACTACCAACCACGACGTCAAAGCCGTAGAATATTTTTTGAAAGAAAAAATTTCAAAATTACCTTGCGCTAAATATTCTGAATTCATTCACTTCGCTCTCACTTCTGAAGACATCAACAATTTATCTTTTTCATTAATGTTAAAATGTGGATTGGAAAATGTGATATTGAAAGAAATAGAAAAAATTATTCACGCATTACAAGTTTTAGTAAAACAAAATAAAAACGTCGGACTACTCGCGCTCACCCACGGTCAACCAGCTACACCAACTACTTTAGGCAAAGAATTAGCAGTGTTTGCTTCACGCTTACAATACAACTTAAAAAATCTCAAAGCTTTAAAACTGGAAGGAAAACTAAACGGCGCCACTGGCAACTACGCCGCCATCCAAATCGCTTATCCGGAAATTGATTGGATCGGCTTTGGCAAAAAATTTATTTCTTCGCTTGGTCTCAAGCCAAATTTATTAACCACCCAAATAGAATCACATGAATCCACTGCCTTGGCTTTTGATTATCTCGCCCAAATAAATAACACCGTAAAAAATCTGGACCAAGATATGTGGCTCTACATTAGCCGCGGCATTTTTATTTTACAGAAAAAAGAAGGCGAAGTCGGCTCCTCCACCATGCCACACAAAGTGAACCCGATAAATTTTGAAAACAGCGAGGGTAACCTCGGCATGGCCAATAGTATTTTACGTTTCATGAGTGACAAACTTACTGTCTCGCGTCTCCAGCGTGATCTCACCGACAGCACTGTGATGCGCAATCAAGGTGTGGGTCTCGCCTATTCACTCATTGCTTACAAAAATACTTTGACTGGTTTAAATAAAATCAAACCAAATTTAGAAAAAATTAATGCCGAGCTAGAAGATCATTGGGAAGTCTTGGCAGAAGCCATCCAAGTCGTACTACGAAAAGTTGGTTATCCAAAACCATACGAAAAATTAAAAGAACTAACGCGCGGACAAGCGATGAATAAAAAAAGTATTCAAGACTTTATCGCATCATTAGATATTCCTAAAGCCGAAAAACAAAAATTGCTCAAGCTCACCCCCTCCACCTACATCGGGCTGTCTTCAAAATTGACTACACTAATTTAAAAACTATATGTGTGGAATCATCGGCATTTTTTCTCATGAACCAGTAGCCCAAGAAATTTACGACGGCCTAATCCATTTACAACACCGCGGCCAAGATGCCTGTGGTATTTTGACGTTCAACGACCGTTTTCATTTGGAAAAAGGTCCAGGAATGATCCGCGATGTTTTCACTCAAGAAAATATTAGTCGCCTAGATGGCAACTGGGGTTTGGGACACACGCGCTATTCTACCGCCGGTTCAAAATTTGGTACCGAAAATGCGCAGCCATTTACCTTGTCTTCTCCCTACGGCATGGCGATGATTCACAATGGTGATCTGACAAATTATAAAGAATTAAAAAAAGAATTGGAAGAAAAAGATCGACGTCATTGCAATACCACTTCGGACTTGGAAGTGATCATGCATATTTTCGCGGCGAAACTTTCCACCCTTGATCCCAAGAATGATATTTTTGAAAACTTATGTACGGCCGTAGAATCTATTTATGACCGCGCTCGTGGTGGCTACTCGGTCATCGGCATTATCGCCGGTGTTGGTATGATTGCTTTCCGCGACCCACACGGCATTCGCCCATTTGTTTGTGGTACTCGCCTAAAACCAAATGGCCAACGTGACTATATTTTTTCTTCTGAAAACACGATGTATTATCCGCTTGGTTTTGAATTCCAAGGCAATGTTCAAG
>CAIOJG010000154.1 GCA_903858555.1 Candidatus Magasanikiibacteriota bacterium | reverse complement strand
GTCCGTAGAGCACGCGCGATTTATCATAAACTAAAGTCTGAGGAGTATTTACATATTTACCGCCACTATGTTCTGTCTCTACTAAAACACGTCCGGTGAAACCAACCACACTACCGTGCACATCCCAAATCGGAAACATAATGCGACCACGAAAACGATCATAATATCCTTGGCCGGCGCGAGGATTGTCTTTTTTTATAGTCAGACCAGCCGCAATCAAATCATCTACACCCGTTCCCTTTTTCAAAAAATATTGCGTGAGTAAATCCCATTGATCCGGAATAAAACCAACTTGCCATTGCTCGATGGTTTCTTTTTTTAAACCACGATTTTCCAAATAATCACGCGCGGGTTTTGAAGCCGGCAAATCCAGTAAAACATGATTAAAAAAATAAGCCGCTTTTTGATTAATTTCTAAAATTCGATTTTTTTGACTTTTATCTATTTCACCGCGATAGGATTCTATCTTTACACCAGCGCGCTGCGCCAAAAGTTTTAAAGCTTCTACAAAATCCAGACCTTCCATTTCTTCAATAAAAGAAAAAACATCGCCGCCTTTTCCACAACCAAAACATTTCCAAATTTGTTTTTCGGCGTTGACCATGAAAGATGGAGTTTTTTCACGGTGAAAGGGACAGGGTGCTTTATAATAAATACCGGCCTTTTTTAGAGGTACGTATTCCTGCACCAATTGCACCAAATCTATTTTTTCTTTGATGAGTTGAGTATCGGCCATATGGGATAACTTACCACTGATTAGCGGAAAAAACAAGGGTTAGCATTGACCGACAGCGAATTTTATGTTATGAAATATGCGGAACCTTGACTTCAACCCGCACACATCCAAGAGGCAAGAAATGCGAGTCGCTATCCACATGTACGGAGCGCCATCATTCAACGACTGCCACGCCCGAGCGTCGGAGAGTAGGCAGGTACTGGACATTCTGACAAGCTACGGCGTCAAATGGCGCTGGGTAGACCCCAGCACAATCCAGGGCGAAATCACCCAATCGAAAGATCCAATGATCCTGTGTCTCAACTCCACCGGACTGCGTATGAGCAGTCTTTTGGATAAGTTCAGGATCGAATGCGCCTACCAAGGCCACTTGGTGATGGGCATCGGCAACGTCTACACCCACAAGCGAGTATGGCGCAACCGCGGAAGTCTTTTCACAAGACTGTCCCAACCACCATGCTCATAATTATTTGTGATTATGGTAGTGACAGTCTTGAAAAAAATAAAACATCCCGACTTTGTCGAGATGTTTTTGTTTAAGATTATTTTTTTAAAAATTCAATTAAACTTTTTATAGTGCCAATTCGCAAATTATGTTTTCTGGAAAAATCAAATAGCTGCGGAGAACGTGCCATCGTGCCATCTTCATTGGCAATCTCACATATTACACCGGCAGGAACAAAACCAGCACAACGAGCCAAATCTACGGCTGTCTCGGTATGACCTGGGCGCACCAAAACTCCACCGACTTGAGCACACAAAGGAAATGTATGACCTGGGCGATCCAAATCAGTCGATAATGTTTTTGGATCAATTAAAGTCTGAACAGTAAGAGCGCGATCATTAGCCGATATACCGGTACTGACACCAACTTTGGCATCAACCGTCACCGTCCAAGCCGTATGAAATGGATCTTCGTTATTTTGAACCATCAATGGAAGTTTTAATCTATCTAAAATTTCTCCGGCCATCGGCACACAAATAATACCCCGCCCATTGGTAGCCATAAAATTTATATCTTCTGGTCGAACTTTTTGCGCGGCGATAATTAAATCACCTTCGTTTTCTCTACCTTCATCATCGAGCATTATTACCATTTTCCCATTTTTTATATCCTCAATGATATTTTCAATGCTGTCAAAAATATTTTCATTCATAAATTTATTCTTTTCTTAAAGCGACAATTGGATCGAGGGCGGCGGCTTTTTTAGCCGGATAAAGACCAAATAAAATTCCAATGAAGGCCGAGAAGCCTAAAGATAATAAAATGGAAGAAATCGGGATAGAATAAATCCAACTCAATTCATAATATGTCGCAATCCAATAAACCAACAGCGCCAAGATTGATCCTAAGATTACTCCAACAATACCACCAACCAAAGTTAGCGTTACCGATTCCATTAAAAATTGCATCATGATGTCGTGATTTTTGGCGCCAATGGCTTTACGTAAACCAATTTCAAAAGTACGTTCCGATACCGATACATACATGATATTCATAATACCCACACCGCCTACCAACAAAGACACACAGACCAAAGCCACCAATAAAAATGTCAGACCGTTAACGACGTTAGACAAAATTCCGGCCGCTTCTTCCATAGTGTTAACCGCAAAATCATCTTTATTGGGATCGGTGATATCGTGATTTTCTCGGATTGACTCTTCCAAATCCAAGACAGTATTTTTTATTTGCGCCTTATCTTTTGCTTTGGCCACAATTTGACGAACATAGTCTATTCCTAAAATTCTTTTTTGCATGGTCTTGGTCGGGATATAAATCACATTATCCATATCCATACCAAACATCGCGCCACGTTTAGCAGCAACTCCTACCACTTTAAATGGCTTTCCTTTGATATAAATAGATTTACCAACCGCGTCATCTGCGCCAAACAGTTTATCCGAAACAACCGAACCTAAAACTGCCACTTGATACAAAGAATTTTCTTCGTCCGCGGTATACAATCTACCACTGGATAAATTAAACACTTCCACATCCGGCATATTTGCGCCTTCACCCCACAACAAAGTGGTTTTAGTGAGACCACCATATTTTACTACGGCCTGCCCTATTACCACACCATACGCCGACACAATATTGGGATGTTTTTTAACGGTTTCAATATCTTTATCATTGAGTGATGTAATAGTAATACCGGTTGACTGCCCCAAAGCATTATCGTTGGAAGTTTTTTTGGCGGACGGAACTTTGGTTTCAATATTTATTGTGTTTGGAGAAAATACGTCGAGCTGCCCCATTACTAATTTATCCAAACCGCGACCAGCGGCCATAATCGTGATTACCACCGCGATACCAATCGCAATCCCAAGGGTCGTCAAAACCGTGCGCGTTTTTTGCGCTTTTAGAGAAGTTAGGGCTAATTTAAAATTTGCTTTAATCATATTACTCGTATCGTAAAGCTTCAATTGGATCGAGTTTTGACGCGTGACGGGCAGGAGTAATGCCAAATATTAATCCAATACCAATCGACACAAAACAACCTAATAAAATAGCCGGAATCGGCACTACAAAATCCCAACTATACCCCATCCCTTGGGCAACTTTAGCGACAAAATATGAGACTAAAACACCTAAAATTATTCCGAGCAATCCACCAATAAAAGTAATCATCACGGTCTCAATTAAAAATTGCTGAACAATATGACTATTTTTAGCGCCCACCGCTTTTCTTAATCCAATCTCTCTCGTCCGTTCTTGCACCGCGGCCAACATAATATTCATAATTCCAACACCGCCAACAATCAAAGCAATACTCGCCACGGCCACCAAGAAAAATTTTAAGGCATCGGTAATTTTTGTAATCGCATCCAAACCTTGGGCCATGGATCGCACCGAAAAATCATCATCTTCGGGACGATCAATCTTATGTCGTTCACGCAAAATAGTACCAGCTTGATCCATTGAATCATTTACATTAGCAGCATTATCTACTTTTAATCTAGCGAAACTAATATAATCAATCCCTAATAATAATTTTTGAGCGGTACTGAGTGGTACAAAAATTTGATTGTCTTGATTTTGAAAACCAGAAGTACCACGCATCTTCATTACACCAATAATACTAAAAGTGGTTTTTTTAATTTTTATTGTTTGTCCCAATGGGTCTTGATCACCAAACAAATCTTTTGCAACCTGACTACCGATAACGGCGACTTTGTCCGAACCTTTATCTTCGTCATCCGAAAAAAAACGACCCTTCTCCACCGCCGCATCTTCAACATTTGGCAAATCAGCGTTAACACCAACAAAAGTGGTGTCAGTTTTTTGATCGCCCCAAGCAACCGTATCGGTGCCTTTGACATAACCGGTGGCCGCAATAAAGTGGGGATCTTCTTTTAAAAGCTCTTGTATGTCATCGGATTTTAGTGAGGTGATTACCACACCAAAGGCTGAAGCCGGCGGACCTTTTTCATCAGACTTTCCAGGCAAAACGCCTACGAGGTTTGATCCCAAACTACTAACTTGATTGATAATCAAACTTTGTGCTCCAGCACCTACCGACATGACAATAATCACCGACATGATACCGATAATAATACCAAGCATCGTCAAAAACGAGCGCATTTTATTGCGACCAATCAAATTCCAGACACCGTGGATATTCTCCAATAAATTCATATTATTTTACGAGATCTTCCGCGTCTTTTGCAATCAAACGAACTTTTACCTGCTCGTCGGAAATTATTTCTCCGTCACTAACGCGTAAAATTCTTTTAGCGTGATCGGCGGTATATTTTTCGTGAGTTACCAAAATAATAGTGTGCCCTTCTAAATTTAATTTTTGTAAAATTTTCATTACTTGTAAGCCGGATTTTGAATCCAAATTTCCGGTTGGTTCATCCGCAAAAATTACCGACGGGTTATTTACTAAAGCGCGCGCGATGGCAGCCCGCTGTTTTTCACCACCGGAAAGTTGTCCCGGACTAAACTGTAAACGATGTGATAGTCCGACTGAATCCAATGCCTCAGTGGCGCGTTTTATTCTTTCTTTTTCCGGGACGTTGGTATAAATCAAAGGGAGCATTACATTTTCCAAAATGGTAGTGCGTGGCAACAAATGAAAAGCTTGAAAAACAAAACCAATTGAATTACCACGCATTTGCGCCAATTCATCATCTTCTAAAGTACTAACATCGCGTCCTTCAAAAAAATATTTACCAGACGTAATCTTGTCCAGAAAACCCAGGATGTGCATCAGGGTAGACTTTCCAGATCCACTAGGCCCCATTATCGCCACAAATTCACCTTTTTCAATCTTAAAATTAAGATTGTGTAAAACCGGAGTCACCACATCTTCGTTGTGATACTCTTTGGAAACATTTTGCAGCTCAATGATTGGAGGCATATTATTTGGCGGATTGAAGACCAAGTATTACTTGCTGACCTTCATCTAAGCCATCTAAAACTTCTACTTTACCATCATTTCCTTTAATACCAAGTTTAATTTCTTTTTTTACTTCTTGATTATTTTCCAAAACATTCACAAATTTCCCACCATCAGTACGTACAGCGCGTGAAGGAATGATCAGAGCATTATCACGTTTGTCGGTATTGATAGTTACATTGGCGGTCATACCTGGTTTCACCGGCTTGTCGGAATCATCTAAACTTATTTTTACGGTGTAATAAACGACATCTTGAATAACAGTCGAACCTGGGTCAATGTTAATTACTTTTCCGGAGAATTTAACATCTTCACCAAACGCATCCAAAGTAATAGCCACCGCATCATCCAATTTTAATTTGGCAATATCGGTTTCGGAAACATCAACTTGAATTTCATAATGTGGTGAAAGAAGCTCAAAAGCAACGCCGGTAGGATCCATAGTCTCACCAACTTTATTATTTACTTGGGTTATAATACCATCTATTGGTGCTTTAATGATTGCTTTATCACGACTGGCGACAGCTTGTTCTAAAGCGGCGCGATATGAAGCTACATCAACTTCACGTGGAGGATTTTGTGCGTCTTTGAGAGCGGCTTGAGCTTTGTCTACCAACGATTGCAAAGATGAATAATTATTACGGGCACTCACAATCGCGTGGGTTGCGTCAAGCAAAGAAGCATATTTGGTAGTAACTGTAGTTCTGGCTCCTTGGATGTTAGTTTTTAACAGATCCAAAGATGACTGTGGAAACGCTCCTACCGGAGGAGTATTATCTAAAACACTTGAGACATAAAACAAACAATCTTTCATCGCCAACAACGCCTCTTCTCCTTTTTGCGCGACCTGGTCAATGTCAGTGTGCGAAGAATCTCTGGTAACGAAATTGGCAAGTAAATCAAAATCTGATTTTATCTTTTTAGCCTCGGAATATTTCAACTTGGCAGTATTTAAATTTGAAGAATTGGAAATTGACAAGTAATTGACAAAGTCACTGTTAGCCAAAGTATTATCAACGCCCAAAATATTATCGGCTGCTGTCATGGATGTAGACAAAGTGACTTGCACCGATTGCAAAGTAGCAGACAAATCATCATAAGAATTCTGAACTAATTTACTGTTTTCTACACCATCACCGCTACCTTGTGCCTGATTTAAATCATTCTTAGCTTTATCTAGAGAAGCCTGAAGTTGAGCAATATAATCCGGTGTAGAGCCGGCTAATTGCTTATTTAAATTAGCTTGAGCTTGAGCGACAGCCGCGTTTAATTCTGTCAAACGCAAATTGCCAAGTAACTGCCCGGCTTTCACTGTGTCCCCTTCCTTTACATTAACATTACTAAGAATGCCTGGAATTTCAAATTTTAAAGAAATATCATTAGCGGATTGAATTTGACCGGTGGCATCAACGGTTTGCAACAATGTACCACGTTCCACTTTTATAGTATCGTAAGCTACGGTCTTGGTGGCAAGATTGTGTTTGTATACTCCATAACCAGACAATGCTACCACAACCAACAAACCAACATAAAACTTTTTTGTTTTAAAAAATGACATATAACAATTATTTTAATTTAAGATGTTTAGTAATATTTTTTACCATTGATTTCATATCTTTTTCAGACAAAAGAATCAATTTTCCATAATGAACTACGACCAAAAACTTATCCCCAGCTTTAGCGCCTAGACGCTCACGGGCTTCTTTTGGTATAACCACCTGACCGCGTTGCCCCATACTGGTGGTACCAACAAATTCACCAAAAACCGAACTGTTTTTAGATTTTTCCATATAAAATAAGTATGATTAATCATACTTATCATACTCCAAAATTGGCAATTCGTCAACTAAATTCTTTCCCAATCTTTAGCTTC
>CAIOJG010000153.1 GCA_903858555.1 Candidatus Magasanikiibacteriota bacterium | reverse complement strand
GTTTAATCAACCGCCATAATTTAGGAATCTTATCAATAATATTTTCTTTAACCTTTACACCATTCTCAAACGCCCATTGTTTTTGCAAATACGGATGATTGATAAAAATATCCATCGCTTCATGACCCAAATCAATCAAATTTTTTGAATAGTAATTGGACATTCCAAAAAATGTATCATATCGATTTTTAAGCTGCTCATCAAATTTTTTTAATTTTAAATCAGGATTATGTTTATATCCGCTTTCTACGAACTTTAAATAATCGGCATTTAAAATTAAAAACTTCATATATTTTATTTATACTTTAATATCGACGACAAAAGCTCGTTTCCGCCAAACAAATTTTCAAGAATTTCGGCATTTGGCACAACACAATGTCCTCCTATTTTATTATTTTGTAAAGCTTGTAGAACCGGTCTCACTACATTACTCTTTCCAAGTTTCACGTAGCCTTCATTATAGGACTGATTAAATCCAGTCATCACTTCATCAAAAGAAACACCAAGCCGATTACACAAATCCGCCGCATAAGCATGATAGGCAATACAAACTCCATAGTAAGTGGTATCTAACAATTTTGCCAACTCGGTAGCGCTTGAACCGTTCAACACCTGAACATTTTCAATACCAATTTCACGCAAGTGACCGGCGACCTTATTTCCCAATTCAAGATCATCCGCTCCCACAAACTTAATAAAGGTTTTAATTCCTTCGTATAAATTTGGATGCACACCTCGCGCTGGAGAGTGAACCACATTTTTATATTTTTCAAATAATTTTTTTGTTTCCCCTACCGCTACCGTAGAATGAACAACAACAATTTTAGGGTTATACATTTCGATATTTTCAGACACCACTTCGTGAAAGTTTTTAATAAATGGAATACAAACATGCAAAACATCAAGATTGTCGACAAGCGTATTTTTATCGACATCTCTCACCAAAGGATTGGTATAAAATTTACCTATCGCCTTACCGATTTCTCCATAGCCCAAAATGCCCACTAACAAATTATTTTCATTCATATTTTAAAATTAAGCGGTTTTTAAAATTTTGATTATTCTTTCACAGGCTTTACCATCACCATATGGATTTCTTTTAATTGCCATTTTACGATATTTTACTTTATCGCGCAATAAACTAACGGCTTCTTTAACTATTTTATCTTTTTTATTACCAACCAAGATTGCCGACCCTGCTTTAATACCCTCTACTCTTTCCGTAACCTCTCTGGTCACTAAAACCGGTTTTTGCAAAGAAGGAACTTCTTCTTGAATACCGCCGGAGTCGGTAATAACCAAATAAGACATTTTTAGCAGCCAAAGCATTTTAGGATAATCCAGCGGTTCGATAAGATAAACGTTATTTAAATTACCAAGAATTTTATAAACCGGTTTTTTAACATTAGGATTTAAATGGACCGGAAACACGATAACAACATCTTTATTATTAGCGATTTTTTTAATGGCTTCGCATATATCTTCCAGCGGTTTTCCAAAACTCTCTCGACGATGGCCGGTTACCAACACTATTTTTTTGGAAAAATCCACGTATTTAAAATATTCTAAATACTTTCTCTCATCACCGGTTTTGTTAATAATTCCTAAAGCCAAAAATAGGGCGTCGACTACCGTATTACCAACCATAAAAATATTTTTCTTGATATTTTCATTGAATAAATTTTTAACCGCAATTTTAGTTGGAGCAAAATGAAAATCTGCCAACTGAGAAATCATTTGACGATTTACCTCTTCTGGGAAAGGAGAAAATTTATTACCACTTCGCAAACCGTCTTCCACATATACAATTTTAATTTTTTTATAAAATGCCGCCAAAGCGCCGACTAAGGCCGAAGTGGTATCCCCTTGCACAACCACAAAATCCGGTTTAACTTTTTCCAAAACCAAATCCAGACCTTTTAACGCTTCGGCCGTAAGTTCGGACAACGATTGATTACTCTTCATTAAATTCAAATCAAAATCAGGAAAAATTTTAAAAAAAGACAGAACTTGATCGAGCATTTGTCTGTGTTGAGCGGTGACACAAACTTTCACTTGAAAAAATTTAGATTCTTTCTTCATCTGAAGAATTAATGGAGCTAATTTGATAGCCTCGGGACGCGTACCAAAAATAAATAAAATCTTTTTCATAAATTAATAATAAAAAAATTTAATTATCGGCCATAACCAGCTAAATGGTTTAAGGGCGAATGGAAAACGTCGGTATAATTTTGTAATCATGTTTGACCTCTTTTCTTCAAACCGGAAAACATCGACAATTAGTTTACTTTTATCGGAGCGCGAAATTACGGAGCTGTTGGAAAAAATCTTCGATAAATCAACAGAATTTTTATCCCAGTCTAAATTTTCCTCGGCATATTTACGGGCTAACATTTTATATTTATCCAGTTCACCTATATTTTTAACATAAAATTGCATTGCCGAAGTAAGCTGCTCTAGATTGACTTCACACATCGGCCAATAATAGCCGTCTTGGCGGTAACTACATTTTTCAATTTCTACCAACTTTCCATTTTCCACTCCCACAAATTCATTCATCGGTGGATTATCAGGCACAATCAAAGGCAAGCCGCTAGCGGAAGCTTCGGCGATAGTCAGACCAATCCCTTCCAGACGAGTTGGATAAACATATACATCCCCCAAATGATAAAGTCCCGGAGCGGAAACAGTCGCATTAATTATTGTCAATCTGTTTTCAGATTCTAATTTTTCTATTAACGATTTAAATGACGGATAGATTTTTTTTAAATCAACCTGCGAATGAATTATCAGTTTAGCATTGCCGATTACTTTTGTAAATGATTTTAATAATAAATCAGTCCCTTTTCTTTCTAAACTACCGCCACCAGAATGAAAAAAGGTTAAAAAATTATTTTCTACTATTTTTTTATTTTGAACTTTAAATAATTTTATATCCGTACCCCAAGGAATATAGAAAGACTGGGGATGCCATTCAAAAACACTGTGATGACGTTTGGTGTTACAAATCAAAAAATCATATAACCCAAAGAACGGCACTGTTTCCTTGGTATAATAATCAACATACGCCCCGGTTTTAATTCCCAGTTTATTGCATAGGATTACAGGATCCCACCACTGCTGTTCATTAAAGAAAACAACGTCTAATTTATTTTTTTCAATCCATTCTCTAAAATCATTCAAATCAATTGACGTTGAAACATGCAAAGGAATTTTTTTACCCCAAGTAACATTTTTATCATCCCATTTTTTATCTCCAATAGCGTATTTCTCCCCTCCTCTGGCATAGATAAAAACCTCGTGATCTTTTTCTAAAGTCTCGCGATATTGTTTGGACACATAAGCTGCCCCCCGTTCAAACCAAGTTGTAACAATTCCTATTTTCATTTTAAAAAGTTTTTAACTTTTACTAATTTTTGGATTAACAAATTTATCAAATAAAACTTTAGATTTGCCAACGGTTCTATTCTTTTATAATTTAAAACCTTCTCTTTGGAAATCGGCGACAATATTTCATCTCCAGATTTTATACACAACTCCATTGTTTTAATTATTTGTTCAGCTCTAGCATCATAGGTATGCTTTAAAAGTGCCTCATTGTGCCCGGCCAAAGCAACAGACTCTCTTTCGGTATCGTTTTGTAGATAATACGAAATCTTTGTTTTCATATCTTCCAAGCTATCCGCTTCCACCAAGTGAACATTGTTAACAAATGGATTTTCTTGTGCCAATTTATCCGTAATAATAAATGCCCCACAACCCAAGGCCTCAAATATTCTCGTTTCGGTATCCAAATATTCTTCCGCGTGTAAATTTAACACTATTTTTGCCCGATTAAACAACTCTACCATCTCTTTTCCAAAGGACTGGCAAAAAGTAACCGAAAAATTTTTTTTAAGCTCTTCTACAATCTGTTTTCTTCTTGGTGTCATAGAACCGACAAAGAGCACATCAATATCCTTGATTATTCCAGGAATTTTATAATGATTCTCTTGATCAAATCCGCTCAAAAGAATCGATATCTGATTTTCTTTTAAAATTTTTCTGGACAATAGCGCTTCGCGACAAGCAACACCTCTAACAAAAACATGGTTGAACAACCCGGAATCAAATAACCTGTCTTGGTCTTTCCTCCTTGATACCAATTCTGAAGCCCAAAAAAATTTCGGCCGATTACAAGCCTTTAATAACGATAGAGGGAAAAAATCTCCACGCTGCAAAAATAATACATCAAAATCATCTTGAATTTCTAAAAATCTATCGGCCAACTGATATCTATTTTTTCTGTAATCAAGATTAAAAACTTGATTATTTTTTTTATTGAATGCTTTATTTACAAAACACTCCGCACCCCAAGGCGAATTTTCTTCGATAACATTAATATACAGAATATTCATAGACTGACCATTTTAAAAAAAATCGCAAACTTAAAAATTATTTCTCCCAAACTCCTACAAAAACGGCTATTGTTGGAAGTTCTGAAATAGAATTTAATCTAAGCAAGCTTTTTATTTTTCCTTTAAGTCCTTTTGCATTTTGATTTTTCCAAGGTAAACGCCATTTATCTTTAGCGAAAAATAATTCACTGGTAATCAAATCTTCACCTCGTCTTAAATCATAAATTGATTTTTTAGTAAATTTACTATCTATGATACCGACGGTTCGAGCCAGCTCACCATAATTCGGAACCATATCGTCTATGTTTAAATTAAAATCACAATCCATTGTTAAAATCAACTTACCTCCTTTTTTTAACATTTTATAAATATTTTCAATAGCCTTTACTTTATCAGGAATATGCTCAAAAACAGAGACGCTATATATGACGTCAAACTCGTCTTTAATATTTGTTTTTGTTATATCGTCTTGATAAAAATTTATATTACTACCATTAAAAAAATATTTTAAATCCAGTAAATCGCTGCAACTAACCTTAAATCCCAATTTAGAAAGGTAAAAAGGAAAAAATGAGCACCCCGAACCAACGTCTAATATTTTTTTATTTTT
>CAIOJG010000152.1 GCA_903858555.1 Candidatus Magasanikiibacteriota bacterium | reverse complement strand
TACTATCACCGGTTTTTTGAATCACAATATTTTTTTGTCCCAAATCGGCAAAAGTACTTTCGATGACGGCATTATCCGGACGACTTTGAGAAAAATTTATTTCCATCAAAGACCCACCGGTAAAATCAATCCCTGGTTTTAGTCCCCATTTGAACAAAACAACCAAACTGATAGCGGTCACGATAGAACTAACGGTCAAAAGATATTTAGCGTACTTTACAAAAGGTATTTTCATAAAAGGTTATTTAGATTCTTGAGACTTCTTGGTGTAGCCCAAGAATAAATAGTTGCCATTTTCTGGGAACCATTTGAAAACTAGACGGGATACCGCGCGAGTCGCAACGATAGCGGTAAACAAACTGAAGAGCACACCAATAGCCAAAGTTACAGCGAAACCTTGCACGAATCCAGTACCAAACCAAACCAAGAATACACAAGTAACCAAAGTCGAGATATGACCATCACGAATAGACGGCCAACTACGACGAAAAGATTCTTCAGAAGCAGAGTGCAAAGATTTGCCAGAGCGTAACTCTTCTTTGAGACGCTCAAATACCAGCACGTTCGTATCGACGGCCATACCGATAGACAAGATGAAACCGGCAATACCAGATAAGGTCATAGTCACACCAAGCAATTTAAAGGTGGCCATACTGAGAGCCGCATAAACTACTAAAGAAAATACGGAAAGCAAACCAGGCAAACGGTAATAAATAATCATGAAAATCATCACTCCGAGCAACCCAATCAAACCAGCGTGGAAACTTTTTGTCAAAGAATCAACACCAAGAGTCGCATCCACGGCTTGTTGGGAAATCAATTCAACCGGCACTGGCAAAGCACCAGAATTCAAACGTTGAGCCAATTGTTTAGCTTCGGTCAAAGTGAAACCACCGGAAATAACCGCACTACCACTAGTAATTGCTTCATTCACACGAGGAATACTGATTGGCTGACCATCCAAATAAATGGCGACTGGTTTACCAACGTTGCGACCAGTAATATCCGCAAATAATTTTGTACCGGCATCATCAAAATTCAAACTTACCTGCACCTGACCAGTGCGAGAATCTTCAGTTACTTCGGCGCGTTTGAGTTGTTTACCGGACAAACCGGTATCTTTCCATTGATCAGACGGAGGTACAATATCCGCTTTTTGTTCGGTCTTTACAAAAACGCGAGACACCTGATACAGCTTGGCAAAATCTTCGCCTTTCTTTAAAATAATGTGGTAACCAAATTGAGTTTCAACAACATCGGAAATCTGTCCAACCGGCATATCCCAAACAGCTTTTTCAAATTCCGGCACCATCTGTCCTTTGCCAAAAGTTCCTAAATCACCGCCGCTAGTTTTAGCAGCTGGTTCAGTGGAATATTGTTTAGCCAAAGTTGCGAAATTTGCCGCTGTAGCTTGTTTTTTAATTTCTTCAATTTTTGCTTTAGCTTCATCTTTTGTATATTGACCATTATCACAACTGGTTGCACCTTTGTAACAAATCAAAATGTGAGCGGCAGAAACTTCTTTGTCGCCTTGTTTTTCTGCAACGCGTTTGACGATGTTCAGACCATCAAAACTTTTGATAACCTGAGAACTGACTTCACCATCTTTGTGATCTTTAGCCCAGTTGTAAATTTCTGGATAAAGTTTATCGGTAATAAAACCTAAATCACCACCGGTGGTTTTAGTTTTATCATCATCCGAATATTTTGCCACAGTCGCAGCAAAATCCGCGCCATTTTTAATTTCTTGCAAAACAGTTTGTGCTTTTACATCAGCACTTTTATTGAAATCATCAAGTTGTTTTTGTTCATCTTTAGTCAAATCACGTGGCGGTTCATCATTTTGTTCTTTAAAAGCCAAGACTGGAGTCTCACCAATCATCTGAATCGCGGTTTTGACATTAGCCACACCTGGAAGTTCCACGATGATGCGGTAATCTTGACCAACCATAGTAGTCTGCACCAACGGTTCGGAAACTCCCAAACCACCGCGCACACGACGCTCAATAACATCACGTACACCTTCAACGGCATCAGCACGATCGGCATCTGGAATGTTGGTAGTGTTGGCTTGATACACCAAATGGGCTCCACCTTGCAAATCCAAACCAAGATTGAATCCTTTATCGGACAATCGTGGCAAGCCTAAATTAACCTTACTATTGATATAATCAATACCCTTGTTGGCATAGGTCGGAGCGACCACCAGGCCACAAAAAACCATTAAAATCGCGATCCAAAGCACTCTCCATTTGATCTGAGATCGGCTCAAAGTCACTGTCTTTTTTGCATTCTTAGCCATAAATTAGATACATTTAATAACTTTAGTAATATAGTAAGTAGGACGATTTTACCCTGTTTTGATGTTTTTGGCAAGTGGATAATCTGTGAGTTAAAAATAGCTAAGACAAGCAAAAACCAGCCTCTTTAAGCTGGTTTTGACAATGTTAGACTTTTTCTAATTGCAACTTTATGTTATCTATATCAATCTGATGAACCTTGACTGTGGTTTCAATATCTTTAACCATTTTATAAGTAAAAATTCTTTCTTCATCCAAACGCTTTAAGATTACCATCATTTGATCTTGGCTTTGCATTATCTCGTCTCTCAAGGCTTTGAGCTCAACCTTAGTCGCAAATTCATCCATGCGTTGATCATGTTCGATTAATTTGGTAATAATCCTGCCAAACTGACGATCATGTTCCTCAAACTTTTGAT
>CAIOJG010000151.1 GCA_903858555.1 Candidatus Magasanikiibacteriota bacterium | reverse complement strand
GTTTGGAGTATTGCGAACCACATACCAGCTGTCGTCGGTCACAACCATTTCTACGAGCACATAACCAGGGAAGATTTTTTCTTCAACCGTTGTGCGTTTACCATTTTTGATTTTAATTTTTTGTTCTTTTGGAACCATCACGCCAAAAATCTTGTCCTGCATCATGAAGGACTCGACACGTTGTTCCAAATTACGTTTTACATTTTCCTCGTAACCAGAGTAAGTGTGTAACACATACCAGCGGCGTCCGAGGTTTAGGGTTTGTTTTGCCATACCTCCAAAATTAACGGTTAATTAAGGTTTGAATTCCAAGATTGAAAACGTAATCCAGCGCGGAAAAGAAAATAGCAATCGCGGCGGATAGACCGATAACGATCAAACTGTAGTTGATGGTCTGCTGTTTGGTTGGCCAAGTGACTTTTTTCATCTCAGCATAGGAGCCGATGAAGTAGTTTTTGGTCGCTTCAAAGATTTTCATAGATATTTTGGCTAATATTAGCTAAAACTTGTTTTTTTGGTTTTTTAAAACAGCCTTGCGGCTGATTTATGTTGTTAATATACCAGTATCTTTAAGAATAGTCAAGGTGTCATTATGCACAGGATATTGACAAAATTGGCTGTTTGTGGTATTATCTACTGTTATTAAGTAAATAACTTAATACCCAAGTCGTCACTACTTTTAGTCTGAGAGAGGCTAAAATGTAGGTTATCTGTAGGTGAATTGTATGCTCTCTCAAAAAGGAGAGTTTTTTGTTCTTTACAATGAATCTTGCATCAAAATTGAATTGGCAATTTGTTTGTTCAATTCTGGTGTGAGATTCTAAGTCAGGCAGCAGTTACGCGGCAAAGGGCCGTTGTGAATGTTTGCCATTTTGTGGTTAAGATGAGGTAGGAAATGAAGTTTGAAGCAGACTGGAAAGTGGCGCTTGGGCTCGCTGGTACCATGGTGGTTGGCGCAATTATTGGCCAGACCATGGTGGCGGTTTCCGGCGAAGAGCGCGAGTTCTTCTGGTACGGAATCGGCGAGTGGACGCGGCTTGGTGGGGTGGTTGGTTGTATTGCCTTTTTGGCGATTGCGCTGGCGAACTACGCCGGCAGCAAGAACAAGTGCACCACCAGCCAAGAGAACGTGCGTCTGGGCAACTCGGGCACCAGTTCGATGATGGAGGCGCTGGTTACGTTCGTCGTGACGTTGGTCCTCGCACTCGTACTCGGCGCGCACAGCAAGCTGTTCATGCCAGCCCTCTATTTGGGAGGCGTGGTGTTCAGTGTAGTTGTGTTGAAGATGGCCTACAATCGTGGCCGGTGCAACGACGCCCGCATGGTCGCCGATTTGCGCCGCTACGAACGTGGCGAGTTGGGCTGGGACTAGCCCTCCCCGAATTAATCGGGAACAGATTGCTAAACAGTTGAGATGATTTTGATCTCCTGTCAGGTATCTGAAAAAGTCTCTCCCTGAGAATAGTTTCGAACCAGGTGACACGGTGTCACCACGCTACTGGCAGTAGCGATGTTCAACTTTAACCAGGGAATTCCGAGAGCACTGCCAAGCTCTCGGAACCCTGTCTGCGAATAATGTTCGCACTGATGAGTCCAGAGATTTTTCTCAAGGACGAAACAGGAAGATCTTTTACAGCCGGCGCGTGCGCCTTTGATCAGGAGTATAGAAATGGAAAAGAAATTGGAAAAGCGGTTGGAAGTTTGGATCAAGATCATTCTCACGCTTGTCATGCTCGCTTTGTGCCTTGTTGGCCTGTGGCGCTTTTGGCTCGCTTGGGAGAGCTATTGGAGTCCGGCAGACCACCCTGGCCTGAGCATGAAGTACGCCTTCGAGGGCATCATGGCTTTCTTGGGGGTCAAGGCGATGGAAGTGTCCTTCGGTCCGATGATCCACGAGAACACGCCAAATGGTCCGCAAGAGGACCGGCAAAAGGGCTCGGACAAGCCCACCCCGGATTAATCGGGAACAGGATGCTAAAGCAGTCGAGATGATTTTGATCTCCTGCTGGCTCCTGAAAAAGTCTATCCCAAAGTGTTTTTAGGGCGAAAGTCGCCCGACATTATGATGACAGTCATAGTGAATATTAACAACACGAGGGAAAAAAATCCCAAGCGCTGTCACGCTTGGGTACCCTGTCTGCGAATTGTGTTCGCACTGATGAGTCTGTTAGGACGAAACAGGAAAAGCAATTTTAAAATTTATAATTGTGGTGTTCAACGGAGGTTCCATTTTTATGAAAACGATTTTCATTTTGTTGGGTGTGTCGGCCACTGGCTATGTGGCGCACACCGATTCGGTCCGGTGGCATTCTCTGATCATGGGTGGTATCACCCTGGCATTGGCTGTCTTGGCCGCATGGAATCACTTGTCCAACAACGGTTGGCGAGTGCGCTTTTGACTTCAACGTGGGGGAGGAGGCAAGTTGAACACCCCCACAATTATAAATTTTAATTAAGTTTATAAAAGTTCTTTACAATTTAGGTTATGGTAAAAATTGATATCTAAATCTCGTACGCTTTGTGAGTATTTTTTTTGTACTTAAAAAGCGTGCGAGATTGACTCGAAGACGCGACACCCTAGTTTGTGGGATTACAAGCAACTTCTGGAGAAGGATAACTATGTTTACGTCTCGTGCGTTTCTCATCAACCTGTTCGTCCTCGTCGTGGCCTTGGTTGGCTGCAATCCGGACGACAATCAACCGTCCGCGGTGTCGGATTGCGACTGTCCGCGGCTCGGTGCGGAACTCAAGTCTGCCAAGGCTGAAATCAGCGTCCTCAAGGCCCAGGTCGCGTCCGCCGCGGTTGCTTCGGAGGAGGACGAGCGCAACTGCACGGCAGAATTCGCGCAAGCCAAGGACAAGGCCGGTCTCGAGCGGTACAACCAGTTCAAGGCGGAGCACGATAAGAAGATCGCGGCGGTCAAGGCCGAGGTTTCCAAGACTGAAGAAGAAGCGAAGAAGTTGTCGGAACCGCCGGCGACCCTTGGCACCCCACCCACCGTGTCCGACTATTTGGATTCGCTGTTGGTGTTGGTGCCGTACTTCGACAAGCGCCTGAAGCAGTGCCAAGTTGATCACAAGAATGTCTCACAAGACCCGATCACTCACCTCGACTGGCGTTATGTCGCGGTGCGGAGTTTGGCCGCGTGGGAGAATCAAATTCACAACCAATATGGCGATCTGCGGAATAGTTCGGACGAGTTTCGTACCGACATGGTCGCCGCCTTTTTCTTTGTGGAACGAGGCGAAGTTCTTGCCGGGGGCAATTCGGAGGAGCGGCGTAGCGACGCTGACCGCATCATTTCGGTTTTGGCTGAGGGTGGTTCAGCGATGCAGTGGGTGGTTGGTGTCGTCATGCGGCTCCAACCGCAAGACCTCGCGTTCAGTGGGAAGCAGGTCAGTCGGCTCTTTGCCGCCACCAAGCACGACTTCGCCAAGCTGGACAAAGCCGTCCTTGCCGCGGAAGCAAAAGTGCTCGCGGATCATCCGAAAGCTGACAGCTACGAACTTGCGTTGGCGTTGCCGGTGGATTACAGTTTTGGCGTGGGGGCTACTCGCGAGGACGCTTACTATCAGGGTCTTGTGCTCCGGTACTGGCGCTACAAGGAGGCGCAGGGAAAAGGCAACGGCAATAGCGCCGTGGCCAAGTTGCAGAAAGTCCTCCGCGGCGTCGCGAAGGGCATGAGTATCGATTTGAAGTGATGACAGTGGCGAAGTTCGCTGCGGTCATCCGACCATAACATCGATGGGGACGGCGCGCAAGTGCCGTCCCCGAAGAGTCTGTCGGTTTTGCCGACACTGATGAGTCCGATGAATTTTTTTGAAGGACGAAACTCAATAAAAAATATCTACAAAAAAACCACCATTGAATTGGTGGTTTTTTTTGTTTTTAAATATCCAAGTTCTTTACATTCTTCGCTTGAGTCTGAATAAACTTTTTGCGAGGTTCCACTTCGTCACCCATCAAAATCTCAAAAGTTTCATTGGCGATTTCGGCATCTTCCACGGCGACCAATTTCATAATGCGATTTTTTGGATCCATGGTGGTGGTCCAGAGCTGTTCTGGATTCATTTCACCCAAACCTTTGTAACGTTGGACGTTTACTTTGACGCCGCCGATATCGAGCATTTCTAATTCGGAAGCTTCATCGACTTCACCATTAGCATTTTCGGTTTCTACTTTTTCTACTTTTTCCGCTTTCTTTTTAGCGTCTGCCTTGTCTGCTTTTTTAGCGGTGATTTCAGAAATGATCACGTCGCGTTCTTCTTCGGTAAAAGCATATTTTATATCTTTACCAACTTTGACACTAAAGAGTGGTGGTTGGGCGATATATACATGTCCGCCAGCGATAAGTTGAGGGAAATGGCGGTAGAAGAAAGTCAAAAGCAAAGTACGGATATGGGCTCCGTCCACATCGGCATCGGTCATGAGGATGATGCGGTGATAGCGGAGTTTGGTGATATCAAATTGTTCACCAAAATTTGTGCCCATGGCGATGATCAAAGATTTCAATTCGTTGTTGCCGAGAATTTTATCGATGCGGGCGCGCTCGACATTGAGCACTTTACCGCGCAAAGGTAAGATGGCTTGGAACTCACGGTCGCGGCCTTGTTTGGCAGAACCACCAGCGGAGTCTCCCTCTACTATATATAACTCGGAGATTGTGGCGTCGCGACTAGAACAATCGGCGAGTTTACCTGGGAGGGTGAAACCTTCCAAAGCGCCTTTTCGTAAAATGGCGTCGCGAGCGATTTTGGCCGCATTACGAGCGCGAGAAGCGAGTAAACATTTGTTGATAATATTTTCACCGTCTTTTGGATTTTCTTCTAAAAATATTGCGAACTGTTCGTTCATTACAGTTTCCACCGCGGTCTTGGCTTCGGTGTTGCCAAGTTTAGATTTGGTCTGACCTTCAAATTGTGGTTCACGAAGTTTAATAGAGATCACGACGTTGAGACCTTCACGCACATCTTCACCAGTCAAGTTCGCATCCTTTTCTTTGAGGAAGTTTTTGTTGCGGGCGTAAGTATTTAAACAACGAGTGAGAGCGGTGCGGAAACCTTGCACATGAGTACCACCGTCTGGATTGTGAATGTTGTTGGTAAAAGCAAACAGTGATTCAGAATAATCTTCACTATATTGTAAAGCCAATTCTACTTTTACATCTTCCGCTTCTTTTTCGACGTAAAAAATGTTTTCATTTTTGATTTCTTTGTGTTGGTTCAAGTAGCGAACAAAAGAGGCGATACCACCTTCAAAGAAAAATTGGTAAGTAGGATCTGGATATGGGATAGCGGTCACGTCGACAGTTTTTTCTTCAGCACTGCGGCGATCTTTCAAAATAATTTTTACTCCTTTGGAAAGATAAGCATACTGACGCAAATGGTCTACGATAATTTTCCATTCAAAATCGATAGTTTCAAAAATGCTGTCATCTGGGCGGAAAGTAATAGTAGTGCCGGTGTCTTTACATTTTCCGATAGCTTTTACTTTACCTTGTGGTTTACCAATTTTATATTCTTGTACCCAAATTTGTCCTTCACGGTGTACTTCGGCTTTTGCATCGGTAGATAGGGCGTTCACTACGGACGCACCCACACCATGCAAACCACCGGAAATTTTATAACCACCGTCACCAAATTTACCACCCGCGTGCAGAATGGTCATGACGATTTCAAGCGCGGAAATTTTTTGCGTAGGGTGAATATCGACAGGAATACCACGACCATTGTCGCGGACTTCTACTTTGTGGTCTGGCAGTAGTGTAATTGTGACTTCATCACAAAAACCAGCCATGGCTTCGTCGATGGCATTATCCACAACTTCCCAGATGAGATGGTGCAAACCAGTGGGACCAGTCGAACCAATATACATACCAGGGCGACGACGGACCGCTTCTAAGCCTTCAAGGACGGTAATGTTTTTAGCGCTATATCCGCTATTGTCCTCCGCTTGTTTTTTTAGATCTCTGACCATAAAATATATTATTAACTAGAAAAAGGTGACATTTAACTATCAAATATTCTACCACATCTAGCGGGAGCCGACAAGGTTTGGAAAAAGCTGAAAAATAGGGTATAATATAGGTAAGTATTTTTTATGCTCAATATTTATAATCAACAAAATAATAATCACGAAGGTGATGTGGTGGCTGAAGCTATCAATGCTAAAAAGAAGCATGCCGATGCCGGACTCTATCAAGATGTCAGCGGCGATTTTAGTAGTGCTCAGTTTAAATGGAGTGTGTGGTTTGTAGCTCACAAAGTTGGTTTATATAATTTGGCAGTGTTTGTCATGGTGGTGGCATCGGTTATTTTTTGGTCATATAGTTTATATGGTATCGGTGATTATATTTTGAATGGCTTTAGGGCCGATACTTTATTGCAGTATAATTTGGCGAGTTTCCCAGATTATAGCAAGTTAGCCGCACATTATGGTGCTCAACCGATTCAAGTGCAAAGTGTTGAAAATTTTGCCGATGGTTCTAAAGCTTACAATTTAGTCGCACAAGTTTCCAATATAAACAATAACTTTATTGTTCATTTTGATTATCATTTTGTGGTGGGTACTGAAAGTACTCCATCTATGCACGGATTTTTATTGGCTGGAGAAAGTAAACCACTGGTTTATTTTGGATATACGGGGGAAATGAATGGTTCCAATTTGGTTTTTGAAAACGTGGTTTGGAAAAGAGTGTCTACTCATACCATTAAAAATGCTTTGGATTGGCAGAATGAGCGTTTGAATTTTGTAGTTTCTAATTTTGCGTTTTCTTCGGCTGGTAGCGGTGCCGATGTTTCAGGCAACCGATTAACTTTTAAATTGCAAAATAATTCGGCCTATAGTTATGCCCATGCCGATTTTGTGGTTGGGTTAATGCAAAGTGGTGGTTTGGCAACCGTGATACCATTAAGTCTGGATAATTTTAAGTCTTTAGAAACACGTGATATTGATCTGCGAAATTACAATAATGGCCTGGTCGCAAACGACGTGTCGATATATCCGTTGATTGACATTTACGATCGCTCGGTGTATCTTGCCCCCGAAAAGTAGTTAAGTGGTTATGTTGAATTTTTCTAAATTTTCCACACGCAATTTTGATTGGCTGCTGTTTTTTTCAGCTCTGCTTTTGTGTATTTTAGGTTTGGCTGCCATCTATAGCGTGCAGCTGTCGCGTGGTCCGGAAGTTGATTATGTGCGCAAGCAATTGATTGCTATCGGCATCGGTTTGTTTAGTTTATTTTTTTGTAGTTTGATGGAACCAAGTTTTTTTCGGACCATCGCGAAACCTTTGTATTTTTTTTCTTTATCGATGTTGGGGTTAGTATTGGTATTGGGTCGTACTATTCGTGGTACGCGCGGTTGGTTTGTGCTCGGTGGTTTTTCTTTTCAACCGGTAGAGCTGGCTAAGATTGCTCTAATTTTAATTTTAGCTTATTCTATTTCCAATTTTGGCCGACGTTTTGAAAGGCCGTTGTATTTTTTTGGCACACTTTGTTTTGTTTTGATGATGATTGGTCTCACTATGATGCAACCGGATTTAGGCTCCTCATTATTGTTGGGTACTATTTGGTTTGTATTAATGTTTTTGACTGGCGCTAAACGTTCTTTTATTCTTACCTTTATTTTTAGTGGTATAGCTTTTTCTGTTTTTGCGTGGTTTTTTCTATTGCATCCTTATCAAAAAGATCGCGTTTTAAATTTTATCAATCCGGCGCGTGATCCGCTTGGTTCCGGATATAATACTACTCAGGCGATGATTGCGATTGGGTCAGGAAAATTTTTTGGCAAAGGTTTGGGTTTTGGTTCACAAAGTCAGTTGCGCTTTTTACCGGAGGCACAGACGGATTTTGTGTTTTCGGTGATTGGTGAAGAATTGGGTTTTGCCGGCATTTTGATAATGCTGATCTTGTTTGGTGTGATGTTGTGGCGGCTGGTTGTTTTAATGGAAAATTCCGGTGATGATTTTGCTTCGGTGACGGTGGGGGGGATAGCCGTAATTTTGGCTTTTCAATTATTTATAAATTCAAGCGCCAATCTTGGGCTGTTGCCGGTGACCGGTGTGACCTTGCCGTTTGTAAGCTATGGTGGTTCGTCGATTATTATTGATTTGACTTTGATTGGGATTGCGCAGAGTATGGTGATGAAGAGGTATTGATATGAATACAAAAATTACTCAAGAGCGAAAGAAAAAATTGTCCGGAAATTTTCGCCGGATGTTTTTTATTCAAGGTTTTTTGAATATACGTACATTGAATATTGTGGTAGTGCTTTTTTATTTGGCACGTGGTTTAAGTTTGGCGCAAGTTTTTTACCTATCTATTTTTTGGGCAGTAATAAATTTGCTAGCTGAGGTGCCATCAAGTTATTTAGCGGATCTTTGGGGTAGAAAAAAGACCTTGGTGTTGAGTTCATTTTTATATTTAATTAGTTGTATCATAGTGATTTACGCTCATTCATTTGGCATGTTTATGTTGAGCATATTTTTTTATTCTTTATCATACGCTTGCTGTTCAGGTACCGATGAGGCCTTGGTATATGATACTAGTCGCGAATTGGGAGAGCATGGTAATAGTTTGCGTAGATTGGGACAGTATTCGGCGGCGGAAAAGATTTTTAAAATTATTACGCCAATAGTCGGTGCTTTAGTGGTAAAGGATCTGTCTGAGTGGCAATTTCATATATTGTTGGTAGTTGATACAATCGCGGCTTTTTGTGCGTTATTAATTTCTTTGTACCTTGTTGAACCAAAACAATATTTTGAAGTTGAAAAAGTTGAAGCCGGTGTTTTTAAAGACGCGTTGAAACTGATAAAAAATAATCCAAACATGATACGCGCTATGCTGAACCGTGCTTTTATTTTTACCAGTCTTTTTCTTATTTGGCGTTATCATCAAGAATTGTTTGTGCACTTGGGTGTTTCAATCATAGCGCTTGGTGCGGGTTGGTCGTTGTATAATTTATTTGTCACGCTGATAAATTTTTATATCCATCGTTTTTTGCCAAAGAAGAGTTTGACGACCAAGATAAATTATCTTAATTTCGTTACTTTATTTTTTGCAGGGTTATTTTTAGC
>CAIOJG010000150.1 GCA_903858555.1 Candidatus Magasanikiibacteriota bacterium | reverse complement strand
TTTTTTTGGAAATTTATTTCTTTGGATAACATGATTGATATTATAACAAATTTGTGTTATCGCGACAATATCTTTAGTTTGATTTAAGATATAAAAATGTTATAATACAAATATTATGCTAATACACATACCCACCAGCGAAATTAAAGTTAGTTTCGCTAGATCTTCGGGGGCGGGTGGTCAAAATGTAAATAAAACTTCTACCAAAGCAATCGTGCATTGGTCGGTTGGTCGTACCCAAATTTTAAATTGGGATGAAAAAAACAGAGTACGATTAAAATTGGCGAACCGACTAAATAATAATGATGAAATAGTGGTGATGTCGGAGGAGGAGCGTTCACAGCCTCAAAATCGCGCTTTAGCCACGGCCAAGCTGCAAGCTTTGGTTGCTAAAGCTTTGCGCGTACCTAAAAAACGTCAGGCAACCAAACCAACCAAAGCCTCAAAACTAAGAAGGATTGAATCCAAAAAAATTCGATCGCGAGTAAAAGAGGGGAGACGGTTTTATGAATAAAATATATTATTTATACATTTTAGAATGTGCCGATAAAACATTGTATACAGGAATCACGCTAGATTTACAGCGTCGAGTAAAAGAACACAACGAATCTAAACTTGGAGCTAAGTACACCCACGCTCGTCGTCCAGTCAAATTGGTCTATTCCAAGAAGTTTAAAAATCGTTCTTTGGCTTCAACGGCTGAAATTAAATTAAAAAAACTTTCAAGAGAAAACAAATTAAAATTGATAACTAAATAAAATATGTCGTGGATTTTTTTTGCGTTTTCAGGACCAATACTATGGGCTGCTTCGACTCACATCGACAAGTATTTAGTCGAGAGGTATTTTAAATACAGCCACATGGAAGTTTTGATGGTATTTACCGCTTTGATTGGTGTCATAATGTTGCCAATTATTTGGTTTTTTAAACCTCAAGTCTTATCTGTGTCGGCATTTAGTATTTTGATAATGATAATCTCTGGAATTTTATATATGGGCGCCTTGCTTTTTTATATGAAAGCGATTCAAACCCAAGAGGCCTCGGTGGTGGCGCCACTGTTTCAGGCCGCACCAATATTTGGTTTTGGATTGGCCTATATTTTTCTCGGAGAAAAATTGTCCATTACTCAACTAACAGGTGTTTTGTTAATTATCTGTGGCTCAATTTACCTTTCTTTTCGTCCTAGTCACAAAAAATTACACTTTGATAAACGTTTGGCATCTTTAATGCTGATGTGCGCATTTTTTATTGCGTTAAGTTCGGTGATATTTAAATTTTTCGCGATTCGTGACGAATATTGGACTACTACCTTCTGGACTTATGCGGGTGAAGCGATTTTTGGAGTTATAATACTAATGTGGCCGCCATATTTTCGAGAATTCATTAATATTTTTAAAATCAACACTAAAGCATTGCTTGGATTAAACGGCGCAAATGAGTTAATTAATTTAGGCGGGGGACTGGGCTTTCGGTACGCTCTGATTTTTGCCCCCTTGAGCGCGGTCCAAGCAATCAGTAATACGACCACGCTGTTTGTTTTTATTTTTGGAATAATTATTACTCGCTTTTTTCCAGCTCTAGGCAGAGAAGATTTATCCAAACAAAATTTAGTTCGAAAAGGAATCTCTATTCTGTTAATCGGTCTTGGATTGTCGCTATTGTATTGACAAATAAACCAAATCTGGTTATATTAAGTAGCTCCATTACATTCTATCACACCCCACACACCGTTTTAAAATTCGGAGGCTCTTATGTCGGTTTATCACGCGTCAGTTTATCCGGTGGATTTTATTCTCGCCGTGAAGAAAGAGTATCCCGAACGAGCCAGTCTCCATGAGGCCATGGAAGCCGGTTGCGATCTCAGCGAGTTTCTTCATCGTGATCTCCACAAGGAAATCACCTTGGAAAAAATCGTCCAGATGATCGCGGACGGTCACGCTCAAGAACTCAAAGCGGAAGCGGAGAAAATTCTTCGGCGCCAGGCTATTTGGAAAGATTTTCGGTTCTATTGGGATCGACATTTGACCGAGAAATGAGGGGTGTGACGAATCGACCCGATTGGGTCGTGGAGTTTTCCGGTAGCGCGTCTCACGACGTTCGCTACCGGTCCCCTTAATAAATAAAATATCCCGAATTTATCGGGATATTTTTAGTCAAATGAAATGTCTTTGCCTTGGGGATCAACAATATGAATAATTCCTACTGGGCAATCTTGGGCCGCTCGTTTATTATCTTCGATTTCCAATTCAGAAATTTCCGCAATAAACATATCATCAATTCCGACCGAGCGTTTTAAAGTAGCCTTACCGTCAGTTTGATTTATCTCCCAGTTTCCCGGAGCGTGTTCAGTACAAGAATTGCAACCAATGCAATTTTTTCGATATTGAATTATTTTATTTTTCTTTACTGTCATATCTATTTAGTTTTTCGATCGCGAACAACAAAAAGCTTGTCATTGATGCGAACCTGTTGCGCGACCGGCACGGTCGCCACGTCTCCTTTTTTTGTTTCTTGCACAGACTGATCATTTACAAAAATGGAAGCAGGGGAGAACTTTACCACTCCGGTTGTTTCACCGGTGATTAAAAGTTCGTCACCAATTTTAAAACCATCCGAATCCAAAGTAAATTCCGCGATATTTGTTTTTTTAAAATAATTGGTAACATGGCCAATGCAAATATTTTGTTTGGTAGCTTGTGAACCATATTCACCGCTCCATTCGCCGAGTTGTTTGCCGAGATAATATCCACCGTGCCAAAAACCACGATTGTAAACACTCTCCAATTCTTTAGTCCAAGCTTCAATCTTTTCTTTGGTATAGGTACCGTTTTGCACCGCATCCGCCGCTTCACGATAACATTTGGTAACAGTATGAACGTAATCGGCAGAACGTCCACGACCCTCAAGTTTTAAAACGCTCACACCGGCACTTAAAATTTTATCCAAAAAACCAATCGTGCACAGATCCTTTGGCGACATGATATATTTATTATCCAAAACCAACTCATTGCCATTTTCTTCATCAATCACGCGATAAGAGCGACGGCAGTTTTGCGTGCAAGCACCACGATTGGCCGAGGCATTTTCTGTAGCTAAACTCATATGACATTTTCCAGAAATCGCCACACACAAAGCGCCGTGAGCAAATAATTCCACGCGCATCAATTCACCATTTGGTCCGGTAATTTTTTCGTCTTTAATTTGTTGATCAATTTTTTTAATCTGACTCAAAGTTAGTTCTCTAGCCAAAACTACCACATCCGCAAATTTGGCAAAAAAACGCACCGCTTCAATATTACTAACATTTTGTTGGGTAGAAATATGCACTTCCAAACCAATCGAATGCGCGTATTGTAGAGCCGCAATATCGGAAGCAATGACCGCTGTAATTTTATTTCCCTTGGCCGCGTCACAAATTCTTTTCATCATTACTAGATCATGATCGTAAAGAACGGTGTTAACGGTCAAATAAGTCTTAACATTTTTTTCTTTACAAATTGCAACAATCTCCGGCAAATCTGAAGTTTTAAAATTATTGGCCGCGCGAGCGCGCATGTTGAGTTGTTCAATACCAAAATACACCGCATCCGCACCGGCTTTAATAGCCGTGTTGAGCGACGAAAACGAACCGGCTGGTGACATTACTTCAATTTTATTCATAGTGGCTTTATACTATAGAAAAAACACACAAATGTCAATCATAAGTTGTTGACTTTTGGACTAAAATGTGGTATAAGTAGCTCAGTAAGAGATTTTTAATATATCAAAATTTATATGGAAAATGAGAAAAAACACACAAAATTATCTACTCGTTTAAAAAATTTGCCGGCTAAAATTAGAAATTTATTGGTGGCCATCTTGCTGGTAGTCGTATTAGGCGGTGGCTATTACGTTTATTCGACCACACGCTACATATATAGTGACAAAGCCGAAATTGACGCTCCAATCAT
>CAIOJG010000149.1 GCA_903858555.1 Candidatus Magasanikiibacteriota bacterium | reverse complement strand
TGGGAGATAGATTATTTAGCGAGTAAATTCAAATTGGGAGCAGGAAATCATTCTGTGATTGTTTTTGGGTATGACGCCAATCTAAAAGTGCGCAGTGAGACCGGTTTGGAACAGTTTTTTAAAGTGCAGCCATCTTGGTTGGATAGTACCGTGGCGAATGTTGATGTTTTGGCCAATTGGTCCGTCGTTTTAATAATTTTACTAGGTGTGTTTTTGACCTTTTTAACTTTATAATATGGCCAAAAACTGGCTCAATTTATTTTTTCGCTTTTCCGGGTACGTGTTTGGGTTAAAACAAAAAATTGTAAACTCTGATAGTTTGTTAAAAGTTTTGCCGGAGGCTTTATTTCTGTTTCTTCTAGAGTTTGGTTTTGCGGTTGTTTCTTTGCCGATGTATTTGATGGTGTCACCTAAACAAGTACAGGAACGCGGTTCTTTTTTACCAAAGGCAGTTAAAGAAAAAAAACAGCTGGACACCTATGCTGTCCGAAGACAGATTAGTTTGGTAACCTCTTTGAGTGCGGCCGTAATATTTTTCTTTAAAGTTATTTTTGTTGGGATTGTTTCTCTTTATTTATTGGGTGCGCAAGAATTGTTAGCGGCGACACAGACTTATAATTTTTCAACGGCTACGGATTACACCACTAGTAGTTCTTCTATTGAGTATGTTGGCGGTGTGGCGAGATTAAAGGATTCTGGTATTAATGCTTCTGGCAATACTACTAACCCAGATTTTAGTTCTGGTATCAGTGGTTGGACTTTTAATACTTGGATGAATCCATCCCAAACTACGGTTAGTGGTGCTCAGGTTGCAGGCAGTGGTAATCCTGATGGACACGTAGAGATTACTTTACACTCTAACAAAAAAAATAAAACTATCGCTGGTTTTTATTCTCAACCATTCACTACCACTGTCGCTTCACCGACTAGTGCTACCTTAAGTTTGGATTGGAAATCTATCACTTTTTCTAACCCTAGTTCAGAGAGTACTTATCGTGTTTATGCGTTTATTGATACTGCTGCTGGTAATCCAACGCTTGGAACACAGGTTTGGGACAGTGGTGAAATTACCACTACAACCGCTTGGGCAAGTAGTCCGGTTGTTAACATAGTTTCCAAGATTCCAACAGCTGGTACTTATTATTTAAAATTTGCTGCCTACGTTGTTGTGCCTAACACGGCTCAGGATGTAAATGATTTCATAACTGGTTTTGATAATGTCAGTTTGAATTGGTCTAAGATAACGCATGTCTATGATTCCACTAAACCAACGATTACCCCGACCAGTTCGTTGACCATGGGCAAGACTGTTAGTTGGAATTCGTTTACTGAAACCGCCACAAAAAATGGTGGTGAAATTGATTACCAATTGTCGAGCGATAATGGTACAAATTGGAAATATTGGAACGGAGCGACTTGGGCGACTGCTACACCAAGTAATTTTAATATTGCCACAGATATAAATAGTAATATTAGCACTTTTGTCACTAGTAGTAATCAAATTAAATTTAAAGCCTTTTTAGTAAGTAACGGCACCCAACAAGTGATTTTGGATAATATAGATATTGGCTATACCCCAGATTTACCACCAGCCGTGGCAAGTTTAGCACCAACGCAAAATACTCAAAATGGTTATGCGTTTGTAAATTATAATTTACAAGATACAGAAAGCGATCCGTCTAGTTTGGTAAACGCCGAGTATTCTTTGACCGGTGCGTTTGCTGGTGAGCAAGTGGCGATGACGGCATCCTCGACGGATCCGTCGCATAGTGGGATTTCTGGTTTGACGACATCGCCATCAGGGACTGCGCATATTTTTGTTTGGAACGCGAAGTCTCAGCTTGGTGCAGTTTATAATACTACAGTTTATGTGCGTTTGCGTGCTAACGATGGTATTAGTAATAGTCCGTTTGTTACCTCGACCGCGTTTACAGTCGACTATGTCAATCCGGTGGTGACCAATGTGGTCGCTACTGAACCTTTAAATACTACTACGGTTCAGATTAATTATGATTTGGCTGATAATACCACTGATAATTTGTTAACCGAGTTTAATGTTTCGAGTGATGGTGGTTCTACTTGGACCGTAGCCACGTCTTCGGCCAGTGGAGCAGTTGGCAGCGGAGTGACGGCCAGTACCAGTCGAGTAATATTCTGGAATGCCGGTACAAATTATAACGGCCATCAACAAAGTAATATGCAGGTGCGTGTGCGTGCCAAAGATAAATGGCAAAACCAAGGTGGTTTTGTTACTTCTACAAATTTTTCTTTGGATACTTTAGCGCCAGCAAATTTGGTGACAACTGATTTGAAAGCCCAACCAAATGCGGGTGATGCTACGGTTTTAGTCGGTGGTAGTTTTACCGAAGCAAATCCTAGTACTAATACATTTTTTGCGGCGATTACTGGTGGAGCTTACGCGACCGGTACGGTTGGTACTTTAAATACAGCTAGTCCAGCCAACCAAGCGACTACTGTCACCACGACTCTAAAAGGTAATGATTATATTTCTAAAGTAAAAATTACCCATACCGATAAATATGGTCAATCGACCGATAACGAAAACATTTCTCCAAGCACCAGTCTAAAATATGTAAAACCATATACACCGGCCGCACCGACTTTGTCGAATCCAGTCACGACTCATTTAGATCTTTTGATAAATCCAAATGTGAGTGAAGTGTCTGGTTTGGAATACGCAATTTATGAAAGTTCTACCAATAAATATGTGCAGAGTGATGGCACACTTGGTGCCTCGGCGGTTTGGCAAACCACTGCGGTTTGGGGTACAAAAACGGTGACGGGTTTGAGTTCACCGGTATCGCAATATATTTTCAAAGTAAAATCACGTAACACTTCCGATGGTGCGCATGCGGTTTCATCCGAATCGGCTTTTTCAGCTAGTGCTCAAATTCCAAATACAGCACCGTCAATTGTATTAAATACATATACGCAGTCTACCAATGGCACCAACTTTGTAACGGTGGCATATACCGGCACTGATGGTCAGGGAGATATTAGTAGTGTGCCGACTTATCAATACTCTACCAATAATTCTACTTGGTTTACGATGACCCAAAAATCCGGAGTAGGTAGCAGCGGTACTTCTAGTTTGATATTTTTACCTACTGGTAGTAATTATAATTTTGCTTGGGATTCCAATACTGATTTACCAAATATAGAAACGACTACCGCTCGTGTTCGTTTGAAACCAAATGATTCTTTGATTGATGGTAGTTTGGTGACTTCCAATGCTTTTGAGATTGATAATAAAGTGCCGGTGATTTCGGCCGTGACAGCTTTACAAGGATTGGGCACGAGAACAGTAACTTTTGGTTATACTTTGACTGACGCCAATAATTCTTTTGTAGATTTACAGGTTTCTTCTGATGGTGGTTCTACTTGGAACGTAGCGACCTCTACGGTGAGTGGAAATGTTGGAGCGAGTGTTGTTCCTGGATCAGGAAAAAGTATTACTTGGAACGCCGCAACTGATTTCAACAATCAATATAATACTAACATGATGGTGCGTATTCGCGCACGTGATAGTTTTGGAAATCAAGGCACGTTTGTTTCGTCATCGGCTTTTACAGTTGATACTCATGCGCCGGTACTTTCCAATGTTACTTCTACACAAGATTCCGCGGTTGATACTTTTACTTTCCATTATGATGTGAGTGAGGATATTGGCAACGCGAGTGTGTTACTGGAAATTTCTTCTAATGGTGGTTCTACTTGGGTGGTAGCGACTTCTACTGCAGCGGGAGCCGTTGGTTCACAGACTCCAGGAACGGGCAAAACAATCACTTGGAACGGCGCCACTGATTTCAATAATCAAGAAAAAACCAACATGCAAATTCGCTTGACCGCGAATGATCAATACAATAATAGTAGTAATTTAGCGTCCAGTAATTTTTCATTGGATACTTTTGCGCCACGCGTGACCGCGGTCAGTGCTACCCAGCCTTTGGGTGGAACTTTGGTTACAGTTACTTACACTTTGGCGGATCAAAATAATTCTTTAGTACAAATGGATATTTCTTCCGATGGTGGTACTACTTGGACAGTGGCGTCATCTAGTGTTACTGGCGATATTGGTAGTGGTATTGTTGCGGGATCAAAAACTATTACTTGGGATGCTAAAACGGATTTTGCCAATCAACAAACTAGCACAATGAAAGTGCGTGTACGTGGTAAAGATATTTTTAATAATCAATCTGCCAATACGGCTTCAGCAAATTTTTCATTAGATACTTTAAATCCAGCTGTCTTATCGGTCGCGAATTTACAAGCTCAACCTTTGGCCGGGGACACCGCTGCTTTAGTTGGCGGTTCATTTACTGAAGCCAATCCAAGTACAAATATTTTCTATATTGCTTTTGATAATGGATCCTATGGTACAGGTGTTACTGGCACTGCCAACACTGCATCTCCAGCCAATCAATCCACGGCTGTGGGTGTTACTTTGAAAGGTAATGATTTTATTTCTAAAGTAAAAATTACTCACACCGATAAACACGCTCAATCGACAGACAATGAAAATACTTCGCCAAGCACCAGTTTAAAATATGTAAAACCATATACTCCGGCTGCACCAACCGTAGACAATCCAACTGTTGGTACCGTGGATGTATTGATAAATCCAAATGTTAGTGAAGTGTCTGGTTTGGAGTATGCAATTTTTGAAACTTCCCAAGGAAAATACGTTCAAGCCAACGGCACTTTGGGAGCAAGCGCGGTTTGGCAACCATTAGGTACGTTGGTAGGGCAGTGGGGTGAATTTTTATCCGTGTCAGGTAAAGTGCGAGTCAGTGGATTAACCAACCCTTCTTACCTTTATCAATTTGAAGTGAAGTCACGAAACAGTAGTGATGCTTTACACGCTGTAAGTAGTGAAAGTGCTTTATCGGCTGGAGCATCTTCGGCCAATCAATCTCCGGTTGTTGCATTAAATTCGGTCAACCAAACTACAGATGGAAGTAAATGGGTTATTATAAATTACACTGGTTCAGATTTGGAAAGTGAAACTAGCACTTTGGTAAAATTTGAATACTCTACCGACAATTCTGTTTGGCACACGATGACCGAAAAATCCGGTGTCGGTAGTAATGGAACTTCTGGCTTGTCCTTTGTTTATCCTGGCACTGCCCATTTGTTTGCTTGGGATGTAAATGCTGATTTGCCAAGTACTGAAGACAATACCGTCTTTGTGCGTTTGCAAGCGAATGATGGTACAAGTAGCGGAAACACAGCGGCGTCATCCGCGTTTACAGTGGATACCAAAATTCCAACAATTTCATCACCAGTGGCAGCACAGACTATTGGTTTGCATAATGTTGCGATTAGTTATAATTTGACTGATTTAAATACTTCAAGTGTAGAATTAAATATTTCTTCGGATGGTGGTTCGACTTGGACAGTGCCAACTACAACTGTAGGTGGAGCACTTGGTGCTGGCGTGGTGCCTGGAAATGGTAAAAGTGCTAGTTGGAATGCGCTTGCAGATTTTGCCAATCAGGAAAATAGTAATATGAAGATTCGTTTGCGTGCGACCGATAGTTTTGGTAATCAAGGAATATTTTCTACATCTTCTATTTTTACAGCGGATACTAAAGCGCCGGTGATTAGTAATGTGACAGCCGTACAAAATTTGGGAAATAATTTTGTCACTATAAATTATGATTTGTCAGATATTAGTACATCGACTGTATTTTTAGAAGTATCTGCTGACAGCGGTTCGACTTGGACAGTTACGTCTACCAGTGTCACCGGAAATGTTGGCGCCAATGTGGTACCAGGAACGGGCAAAACAATTTCTTGGAATGCGGGTATTGATTTTCCAAGTCAACAATCAGGCACAATGAGAGTACGTGTACATGCAACTGATATTTATAATAATATTGGTGACACTACTCAATCATCGGATTTCAATTTAGATTCTAAAGCGCCGTTGATTACTAATGTTACTGCTGCTCAAGTTGGTGGTGCTGACAATTTTAATTTTACTTACGATTTATTTGATAGTAGTAATGTTGTTGTTTCGTTAGATATTTCTTCCGATGGCGGTTCGACTTGGACCGTGGCAACTTCTAGTTTATCCGGAGCAGTTGGATCGGGTGTGGCACCTGGTTTTGGCAAGACTGTAACTTGGAATGGCGCGATTGATTTCAACAATCATCAAAATAGTAACCTGAAAATCCGGATACGCGGTACCGATATTTATAATAATACCAGTGCCAATTTTCAATCGGCAATATTTAGTTTAGATACTTTAGCACCGGTTGTTGCTACTACAGCTGATTTAAAATCCCAACCAAACGCGGGTGATACAAACGCTACAATCGGTGGTTCGTTTACTGAAGTTAATCCAGATTCCAATATTTTCGTGCTTGCCCTAAATGGCGGTGCTTATGTGGCTTCGACAACTGGTCAATCTGGCACGGCTGCTCCGGCAGATCAAGCGACCGCTGCGGGTACAACTTTGACTGGTAATGATTATATATCGAAAGTTAAAATTTTAGAAACAGATAATTTTGGTCACAGTATTTTAAATGAAAACACTACGCCAAATACTACCTTTAAATTTGTAAAACCATTCACACCAGCTGCGCCAACTGTAAATAATCCACAAAATACTTCAGTAGATGTGACAGTAAACGCGCATGCTGGTGAATCAGCTAGTGTTGAGTATGCAATCATAGAAGTATCTACCAATAAATATGTTCAAGCCAACGGCACTTTAGCGTCGAGCACAGTTTGGAAAACTTTAGGCACGGGTGTTGGTCAGTGG
>CAIOJG010000148.1 GCA_903858555.1 Candidatus Magasanikiibacteriota bacterium | reverse complement strand
TGGGATATCCATCCAAAACATTTGTGTCGGAAACATTTACTCGGTGAACACCGTGAGCTTCATGGACTGTGGAATATCCTAACCAAGCATAAAGGCAAAGGAGGGTATTCGCGTCATCCAGAAACTCTGCGCTGGGTTGGAAAACAGAAGGCTCTTTATCTGCGACATGAGGCACTGGTAAAAGAATTTACTCGGCGTGGGTACAAACATCACACTCCGCTTGATAAAAAATTCGCCGTCGGTTCCGGAAGTCAGCGTACTTTTATTAATACTGTCAGTGAACAAAAAGTTATCTTGAAACAAAAACCTTGCGATTGTAATTTTTTTAAGTGATCGTCACTTCTTCTGCCTAAGTATGCCACACTTTAACTAAATACTTGCCAATCTCGCTTGTTTGCGCTTTATCGTAAGTAGGAGTACAGTACCATCATCTTAATTTAATCATAAATTATTCATTAATCAACCTTTTATATGGAAAATAAATTTAAAAAAGGATTAATACTGGGTGGATTGTTGGCGGCTGGTGCTGTGGTGGGATTTTTAAACAGCGAAGACGGTAAAGAGCTTACAGAAGAATTGCAAAAAGACCTTAAAGTTTTAGCGAAGCACTTGAAAAAAAGCTTGCACAAGCTAGAAGATGTATCCAAAGAAAGCTTCGACGAACTTGCTGCTGCCACAGTTGAGGAGTATGCTAAAAATAAAGAGATAGCAAACGATATCAAAGAAACTCTTACAATTGCATTACAAGCAAAATGGAAAGAAATGGAAAATGAATACCTGACTGAAAAAGACGAAGAGAAGACAAAGAAATAAAGGGATGTTTTATCCTCTTACTGTCACCGTCTCAATGCTATAGATTTCCTTTACTGTATAATGGTCAGAAAAATTGATATCTTTACCATTTGAAATATATGGATCGCGCATCGTATAGTTGCCTTTCTGACCATTAATCAATACTACAAAATGAGTTCCGCCTCCCACTTTCAGACCAACAATAATTGGTTTACCGGCTGCTAACGTGCCATCCACTGCCGCACTTATACGAGTAGCTGAAACATTTCCTACAGTAACGGTTTTCATCAAAAAAGCAGGATAATAAGCAGCGAAATTATCCGGATTAGCGTTTATGCTCGCCGGCGTAACGTTTTGATATCCAAAATGAGTTATGACCATAGCTATCGAGGTTACCAAACAACCATCACTTGCAAGTGTGTACTCTGTTCCGTTCAAAGATTGAGCTCCCCACGAAGAATCACGCTGATTGTAATAACACCCCCAATTATCACAGGTGGTTTGATGTCCGAGCAGTTTGGCACCGCCAGCATTTTTAGTAAAATCAGAAAAACTCCTTAACTGCGCTTTTGCACTAGCTAATAATTTTTGATAGTTTAATTCGTTGTTTTTTGTCTCAGCCAATAACTGGTTCTTGGCTTTAACCGTAGACGCTAAAGATTGCTTTTGTGCCGCCAATGCTTCATTCTGTACTCCCAAGGCTTCTTTTTTTTGTTCTGATACATCTTGCTGAGTTGTTAGTTTTGTTTTTTGATCCTGTAAATTACGGATGTTTTGTTGAAAAGCATTTTGCAGTCGCAAATTATCGCCGACGTCTTGCCAAAAATCAGCTAGACTGTTAGCGGTTAGAAGTTGGTAAATGAAAAATTCACTCTCGGATTGATTTATTTCTCGCAAACTACGAGCTACATCATCTTTGTACATCGTGATTACTCCTTTAGCGTCGTTAATTTGACTACCAAGTTGCTCGATTTGTAACCCTGTCGCTTTAATTTGGTGTTGAGTGACGGCAATTTGCGCTTCTACTTTATTCTTTTGTAAATCAAGACCGCTAATAGCCGACTGCAAAGTTTTCTTCTCTGCACCGGCTTGATTGAGCTTTGTCTGATAATCGGCAATTTGCTTATTTAAAATAACAATCTGTTGATCGGCAGTATCAATTTGATTTTGTAAGTCATTGGTAGCAAAAACCGGCTCCGAAAAAATAAATAAGGAAGAAAATAGAGCTAGCAAAAAGGTTAGTTTTATCAAAAAGTATTTCATACTTTTATTCTACCACAAAACGACTTAATATGATAAACTTTATATTATAAAATATCACTTACTTTCTAAACATAAAAATTATGTCCAAAAAAG
>CAIOJG010000147.1 GCA_903858555.1 Candidatus Magasanikiibacteriota bacterium | reverse complement strand
GGTGTTGATTTTAAGTTTTTAGACCAAATCAAAAATTTAGTACAATCTTTTTTATACTCTTTTTTAAGAAAATTTATATAATCTTTTTTTTCTAAATTTTTCTCTAAACGTTTCACAAATGTCCCGACTGGACGAGGACCGGAAAGTTGGTAATAAAAATCCGACTCTAAATTACGATGTACCCTAAACTGTAAATAAATTTTGCTTAATTTATAATGACTATAAGCTGAATCGCTTTTTATCATCTGTAAGGTGTTATGCCAAACCGAAATATTGCGGGAAATATAGAATTCCCAACGATGCTGAAAAATTTTATTGTTCTTTGGCATATTGTCTTATTTAACGACCTATTAATATTACTACTTATACAAAATTTGTCCATATCTTAGCCATAATTTGGCGAAATCATTGACAAAATGGCTATTTTGTGGTATTATGGACTGTTTAGTTGATAGTGGAGACCGGCTTGCAAAAGCCTCTTTCCCAGACTAAATTGCACTTTTACAATTGGGATTTATATAAATGGTGTACCTTTTTTGATCTTCATGGGTCAAGAGAAGTACACCATTTCGCAAATTGCGTAGGTGGAAGGGATCCTTTTGAGTCGCGGCCAGAGCGGTCGAGATTCAATTGGTGTCACTCACTGTCAGAAAGTCCAACTGGAGACGGTTGGCAAATGGAGAAACACCATGAAGCGTTTTATCATCGCGATGCGTCACCCGCAGAAGACCAAGTTGGCCGACGGTTCGGAACCCATCACGCCGTGGGGTGCGCAGCAAACGTTCGCTGCGACCCAAGCGTTGGACCCGGAACTCACCTGCAAGGTCGGCCGCATCGTCCACAGTGGCGTGCCGCGCGCCAACCAGGCGGCGCTCGTCGTCCAAGCGGCCATGCTGACCAACGGCAACACTGTCCTGGTCGAGGGCAATGAGGACTTCAGCTTCCTGCCGCTCCTCCCGCAATTTCCGAACGCAAAGGAATTGCTGGCGGACATCGCCAAAACGCGCGACAACGGCGACGACAACATCCTGGCTTGCCTCGGCAACGCCTGGGTGATCGCCTGCCGCAAACGCGCCGATGCCGGTCTGCTGAAACTGGCTGCCGAGATGGACGTGTCCGGCGAAGAAGTCGTGATCGTCGTGTCACACAGCCCGTTCATCGAGACGGCTGCGAACGGCGAAGGCGCCGACGGCGTGCCGGCTGGCCTGTTCGAGGCTGACGCGGTGCTGTACACGATCGAAGACGGCTCCATCGTCGGCTCGACGTACATCAAGGCACCGCTCGACGGCGGCTTGCGCAATTAGGCGAAACTGACGCGGGACCGTATTTTCATCCCGCCTCGGCAAATTGCCTGAACAATCCCAACAAGTAAAGTGCATTTCGCCACCGGTTTATACCCGGTGGCGTTGTGTTTTAAAATGATTATTTTATTTTTCTGACTACACCATTTTCAGCATCCACTTCTACCAGGTCACCATCTTTGAATACACGCGTACCAATTTTAACCCCGACGATACATGGTTTTTTTAATTCTCTCGATAATATCGCTGCATGAGAAGTAATACCACCCGTGTCAGTCACAAACGCCGCCGCCTTTTTCATAGCAATCAACAAATCTGGATTGGTGGAAGACGATACTAAAATATCGCCTACTTGTACTTTATCCACATCATTTTTGGTCAAAACAATTTTTACTATCCCAGATACCGTACCGCTATATGACACCAAGCCTTTTAATTCTCCATTAAAATTACTTGTCTCTTCTCCTTTAATCTTCTTTAAAAGACTTGGTAAAATCTTTTCCATTTTTTTACCTTCAAAAATTTTAAAATCGCCATTTTTAACGAGATAACAACTTTTTATCATTCGTTGGTTTATTTTATCAATATATTTTTTTGATTTATTTTTACGTGATAACCATTCATCCAACTCTGAATAAATACAATATTTTGACTGCTTCAGTGATAAACCCAAACGATTGGCAATTTCTTGTAATACTGGGTCCATGGCTACATAAGATTTCTGATATACGCCTTTACGAAAATCTTTGATATACATGAACTCAGCCGAAACTCCAAACATATACACCAAATGTTTTGACAGACTAATTTTTTTTATTAATTGTGATTTTTCTTTTTTGATATTTTTATAGTGTGCAATCAATTTGTTCTTTTGTCCCAAAATAGAATCATTTTTATTTAAATTATCTTTTAACATTAAACAAATGTCCGCGAAGCTCATTACCGGACCACTGTAAGAATAGGTCAACCAACCATATTTATTTAAGTGTTTTTGTATGGAAGAATAAGACTTTTTAAAATTATTTTTCAAAAATTCTTCATCTGCTTTTAAAATACATTCTTTGATTTTCACCCAAGCAGAATCATGCTGTAATTTTAATAATAAATTTAATCTAGCCAATTCTTCTGCTTGAACTGCACTCATTTTTTCTGACGAACTAAGGATGTTGTAATAATGTCCACTTTGATTGGAACTACCCACCTCCTTCATAACCTTTCTTAATTCTGTTTGTAGGTATTCTGTTAAAAAACTTTTATCAAAGGCTTCTAAAAAATTTGGCACCCAGCCCCAGGTCCGCAGAATTGTTAATTTTTTAACATACTGACCATATTTGTTGGAGAGGTCTTTATCAGCAAGCTTTGACAATTCTTTTTTGTTTGGAATTTTATTTACAACTTTAATCAAATCAGCGCTTAAAACATATATCTGTTCACAGGTTTTCCTAAAAAATTTGTCGTCCTTTTTAATTTTGTTAAAAAGATATTCTCCAATTGCAAAAATGGAGCTGTCGTCGTAATAGGCTTCTATAAAATCACCCGTGACTACATTCAAAACCTCTTTAACCACTATAGGAGAAATTATTTTTATACCCTTAGTAATAGCCAAGTCAGAAATATAGATTGGATAAAAATACATTCCACCTCGATCAAATGAACGTTTTAGTGACATATAATCCTAATCTTTTAAAAGATTAATTATTGCTTTATCGCTTATAATTTCTATTTTTTGACCAGTCTTTAGCAAACGAGTTGCGAACTTCGTACCTACTATACACGGTTTACCAAGTTCACGAGCGATAATCGCTGCATGACACGTAGCTCCACCATCGTCAGTGATAAAGGCGGAAGCTTTTTTCATAGCAGGTAAATAGTCGACTGTGGTCATAGTAGCGACTAAAATTTCACCTGGTTGCAACTGATCGTTCGCATCTTGTGCGCTTGTTACGACACGCGCAACACCTGTAATATTACCACGGCTAGCCACCACTCCTCGCAACGTGGTTTCGTTATTTATTTTAATTGTTGACAAAACCAACTTCTGAAGGTATAATGTACACATACACTGAAACATTAGGAGCTCAAATGAAATTGCATATCACTACACAATACATGGAAAACTACGGTGC
>CAIOJG010000146.1 GCA_903858555.1 Candidatus Magasanikiibacteriota bacterium | reverse complement strand
TTTTTCTATAAAATTATTATAAATGTGTTATAATAAATAGTATTATTATTAAAAAATATTATGATACAGCATCCCCGAGGATTTCAGATTGTAAGAGATATCGTTATAATAATATGTTCTTTGGTGCTAACGGTTATTTTGGCTAGGTCAAATTTTGTGTCCGTATTTTTTCATTTTCTTTTGAATTATCCGGCCATAAGTAGTTTTTTTGCCGGTATTTTTCTGGTGTCATTTTTTACAGTTATTCCAGCCACTGTAATTTTAGCCGGTTTGTCTATGCACTCTACTTGGCTAGTCGTAGCTTTGAGTGCGGCGGTTGGTTCGGCACTGGGTGATTTGGGAATTTTTTCTTTTTTTAAATCTACCATTGTTGAAGATTTACGTTATTTATCCGAAAAATTTAATTTGGATCAATATTTCAAAAGAGTGTCGACCGGTCGTTATCGAATTATGCTGATCATTATCGGGGTGATTTTATGGGTGTTGCCTTTGCCAGATGAATTTCCGTTGGCGATTTTAGGCATTACAAAAACCAACAATAAATTTTTTGTCGCGCTCTCGTTATTTATAAATTTTTGCACCATTTCTGGAATCTGGATTGTGGCGCAGTCCTTTCGATAAAAAATTATGCCGTAAAAATTTCTCCCGGGAAACCTTTTGATATTTCTACGGAATAATTTTTGTATAAAATTACAAATTCAAAACTGAATTTGCTTCTTAAAATTTTGTTGGGCACCAAAAATAAACAGGTGGCAAGCGCATCGGCAATCAAGGTGTTGTCTGCGATTACCCAAGTGGCCAATATATCATGCGGTGAGGATAATGTTCGCGGATCAATAATGTGGTGGAATTTACCCCAGGCGCGACGGTTGCCGGCTGAGCCACAGATACTGTTGTTTAGTAATTCAGCCACGCCGATTGCTTGGCTAGTATTACTAGGATTTTCTAACCCCACTCGGAGTTTTTCTTGGTTGTCACGTTTATAAAAGATATCTCCGCCTGCATCAACGCAAAATGATTTGATGCCAAATTGCTCGATGATTTTAGAAACAATATCAATCAAATAGCCTTTACCCGCCGCCCCAAAATCAAAAAGAGTCGGTTTTTTTACAGTAAGTTTTGGAAAATTATATTCAACGGCTTCATTCCAAGTAGCCGGTTTGTGAAGTTCGGTTGAAACTAAAGAATATTTAGTATCATAACCAGCTTCCACCATTAGGCTGCCAATGATCGGTGTAAAAGCTCCATTTGTAAGTTGATAGAGTTGTTGGTAGGTATTAAAAAGAAGCTCGGCATCGTCTGGTAATTGGTAGACGCCGGCTTCTTTAGAAATTTTTGTTACCAGAGAATCTTCGCGGAAACGAGAATAATTTTTACTGAAGATTTCTATTCGATTTTGAACTTGTTTGTAAAGCAAATTTTGTTGTTCAATATTTATGATATCACAAATATCTATTTGCCAATGGGTGCCAATTGCTTCAAACTTAAAAGAAGTATTTGGCATATTCCAAAGATTAGTTTATTTTGCCTGAGCTTCAATTTTGGCAATTGCGTCATCAAAACCGGCTGGTGTCAAAGAGGATCCTGAAACCTTGGTTAGTTTGATGTCGTTAATATCTTTTCCAACAACGTATGGTTTGTAGTTGCTGGCAAAGTCATTTTGCATCATTACTGAACGACGAGCAGTGGCTTTTGGAGTTACGGTGGCGTCAGTGATGATATTGCTTTTCAAGGTGAGAGAAACATCAATTTCTTCGGCGCCCGCTGGAGAACTATAACTGCCGGTAGCAGAATAAGTACCATCTTTATAATTTACACGAACCGCTGGAGTACTATCGACAGGAGTGCTGGTACTGCCACATCCAGTAGTTATTAAAGCTAGAGCGACAATTGCGGACAGAGAAGTTAAATTAGGCAAATTGGATGTATTTTTTTTCATATTTTGTATATGATTATAAAAATTATTTAAAATAATAAAGCTAAAGCCATACCCCACAAACCAATATCTCGAATAATGATATCACTAGCGACTTGTCCGATTATCAGATCAATAACGATTTCAGCAAAGACTAGAGCTAAAATCCCTGCGCCGATTTTGCGATGAAAATTAAAGACAACCATCAATCCAGAAACCGATAATATTATTCCGTGGATGATAACGGCGGCAAAGGCTAGCATGCCAGTACCCAAAAAAACCGGTGCAAAACCAACCCAATCTTTGGTATTAAAAATTTCGCCAAGTCCAAACCACAAAACCACGAACCCTAAAAAGTACGATATAATGGTTGTCTGGTTTAATTGAGATTTAATTTTTTCCTTTAACAAATTATCCATACTAAAAAGTATTAAGTATACAATATATCATTTTATTTTTAATTTGAAAAGTACTATTCAAAAACAGGGGTATTTTGGTGTTTTTTTAAAAATATAAAAATGGTCAAAAGGATTGTGCCGATACAAGCAGCTAGGGCGCCAAAGTAAAATGGCACCGCTGGACCAAATTTGTCCCATAGTAAACCAGCGATCATGCTGGCGGGCAACATCATGACGCCGACCAGCGTATTAAAGATACCGTACGCCCTGCCGCGGTGACTGGCCGGTACCATATCGGCCACCAAAGCCTTGGCTGCTCCTTCGGTGGTCGCGTAGTAGAGGCCATAAAAAATAAACAAGATCCAAACTTGATAGTTTTGGTTGGCTAAACCAAAACCAATATACGCTAATGTATACACTGCCCAGCCAATAATAATTACACTTTCTCTTCCGATTTTATCGGACAGACTGCCTAGCGGTATGGCCGCGAGAGCATAGCTAAGATTGAATAAGGCAAAGGCTAGCGGTATTTCCAGTAAACTAAGACCGATGGATTGGGCGCGAAGGATTAGAAAAGCATCGGATGAGCTACCCAAACTAAAGATTATCACTATGGCAAGAAACCAATAAAATGTTTTTGGTAAACCGGGAGCTAACGTGAGTGGAGTAAAACTTTTTTCGGCTGATGCCTCGACTACTTTATAGCGTAAGATGGCGAGCGTAAAAAAAAGAGGTATGGCCGATGCAAACAAAATATAATGATATTTTAAACTATTATTTCTCAAAAAATATAGCATGAGAAATAAGATTAGCGGACCAGCTACTGAGCCCATAGTATCAAGCATGCGGGCGATGCCAAAGCCTCTGCCGCGATTTTTGACATTGGTAGTGGCCGCAATCAACACATCTTTTGGTGAATCTTTTATGCCTTTGCCGACACCGTCTATAAAACGTAGACCAATCACGGCCGTGCCACCAGAGACTAGAGCGAGTAGTGGTCGGCTAATCATCGATAATCCATATCCGATACCAATCAATAGTTTATTGGAGCGAAATTTGTCGGATAGATAACCGGTTATAATTTTTATTATGCTGGAGACACTATCGACCAACCCCTCGGAAAGGCCAATAATTGATTTATCTAAATGTAAAACGGTGGTTAAATAAAGTGGTAAAATTGGTACGAAAATATCTTGACTAATTCCTCCAAAAAAACTTAGAAGTCCAATAAAGAATACATTACCTAAACGTTTGTTAGTATTTTTAGATTGGGAGTTTTTTTCCATAGAGTAATAACTAGTTTAGTAGACCACTAACTTGATTTAAATAAGTTTGAAATACGGCAAAAATGTACCACAGCGATACTATGGTTGAAATAATAGTCAATATAATTGCGGCAATGCCCACGTATCTTGCTTGTGGGTATTTTTTTCTGGCATATTTTATGCCAGGCCATAAACCAAGTGGTGGCAGGAAAATACTCAAAGCATAAATTCCAATCTGGTTTGCTATTGATACTGGTTCTGGTTTTTCTTGGATTTCTTTGCCACAGTTTGGACAAAAATAGTAGGTTGGTAAAATTGGCTGATGGCAGGTTGGGCAAATTGTAATTTCATTTTCCATATATTTTTAATATATATTTATTAGTGATATTATACCACTTCTACTATATTAGTTTTTTATTGTTTAATGTATTATCAACGACCTCATAGATATGCTTTTGAAGGTTAAACCTTCGGCAAAAAAATCTACGCGTTCGTTTTTTTCTTGCAGCGCCAAAGTGTAGAGTAGTGGCCAATAGTGGTCTGGAGTAGGAATAGACAGGTTAGCGATGTGCCCTAATTTTTTGTAGTCAATTAATTTTTGGTGGTCGCCGGCGGCAATTAGTTTTTTGGTTATTGTGTCAAATTCAATGGCCCAATCAAATGGTTTGGCGATTTCGTCAAAAGTCATCATGCCAAGATTATGCACAATATTACCGCTGCTAATAATTAAAACACCACGGCGGCGCAATTCAGAAAGTTGTTTGGCAATGTCATAATGAAATTGCGGTGGTTTGGTGGCGTCCAGACTCATTTGAAAGACGGGCACGTCGGCTTGCGGAAATAAATGTTTTATTACAACCCAGCAGCCATGGTCCAAACCCCAGTCCTCATCCCATTGAACCTTTGTTTTGGTCACCAGTTTTTGTACTTGTTTGGCAACTTCTGGAGCGCCTGGACAATCGTATTGAATATTATAAAGTTCTGGTGAAAATCCGTAAAAATCATGAATAGTTTCTGGCTGGGCACTGCCGTTTACAAAGGTGCCATCCGTAAACCAATGAGCGGAAATACAAAGCACCGCGTTTGGTTTTGGTAGTTTTTTCCCTTCAGCAATCCAAGCGCGCGTAAATTCATTGTCTTCGAGCGCATTGGCCGGAGAGCCATGACCGACAAATAAAACCGGAAAGCGTTCGGTCTTGGGAAAGTGGTTTGCTATATTTTTAAAATTGGCTAAGTTCATAATTGTATGATATCAAAAAGTAAAGACTCTGGCTACTACATTAGACAAGCCCATACGTTTGTTATATAATATTTGCATAGTTTAATAAGTTAATTTTTTAAGAGCAATTTTATGAGAATTCCAAAAACATCGGTTCAGTTTGAAAATCATCGTGCCTTGTTTGTGGTTACTGGCGCCGTTGAAGCAGATTTTTATATTGCTTACCAAGGCGAGATGAACGTCGTGAAGTCTTTCACCATTCCAAAGCCGGTTTATTCCGATCGCGAAGATCGTTCGCGCGGTAATGGTCGTTCGTATGAAAATGGTGGTAAATTTGAAATTATAAAAAATTCCATGGCTGCGGATTTTACCAAGGAACTTAAAAAAACTTTTAAAGAGTTGGCTCAAGAAAAATTTGATTTACTATACGTGTTTTGCCCTGCTAAAGTACACAATGTAGTAGAGGGTGTTTTGCCGGCGACTTTGAAGAAAAAATTGGTTCGTGTTTGGAAAGGAAATTATCAGCACGAGAAACCAGTGGCGCTTTTGGAAAAAATTAAAAAAATTCAGTAAAAATTAATTGTTATAAAAAAACCGACTTGGTATAGTCGGTTTTTTAATTTAGTTTTTTTCAAAAGTAAGTCGGCTGGTCCGTAGGGCATTTATAATTACTACGATATCAATGGCTTCTTGCAGCAGCGCGCCAATCAGCGGGGGGATAAATCCAAGGGCTGCAAAAACCATCAAAATAATACTAACTCCAATTCCAAACCAGATACTTTCTAAAGCGATGTGAATGGTTTGTTTGGCAATAGATATAATAAAAGTGATTGAAGAAATATCACCACCCAAAAATATGATATCGGCTGCTTCAGAGGCGGCGGTATGCTCTTCGTTGCTAAAAACTAAACCCACATCGGCAGTCGCCAAAGCCGGCGCGTCGTTGATGCCGTCACCGACCATCGCCACTACTTCGCCGGATTTTTTTAATACATCCACCCGAGCTCGTTTGTCAGCGGGAGTGCAATTGGATTGCACGGTTATCATTGTGCCAACCTCGCCCAACTGAGCAATGGTTTTTTTGGCGTTTTCTTCACGATCACCAGTAAAAATATACAAAGACAGTCCTAGGCGTTTTAGGTCTTTGATAATTCCGGCTGATTCATTTTTAAGACGATCTTCAAATTCAAAACGAGCAATCAATTTTTCTTCTTCAAATAATTCAATCGCGTTACTGTGATGGTATTTACTCATCTTGGACAAAGAATATTTCTTTCCTTCTATGACAGCCGAAATACCAGAGCCGATTTTTTCATCAATTTGTTCAGCTAACATTTTGGGCGCGTTTATTTCTTTGGCCGCCTCCACCACTGCTTTGGCTAGTGGATGTAGTGAATTGCGTTCCAGTGCTTCGGCAATGCCGTATATTTTTTTCAAGTCAAAACTGTTTTCAAAAATCTGTACATTGCTTACGAGCGGTCGTCCCAGAGTAATGGTTCCAGTTTTATCCAAAACTACAGCCGTGACACGAGATAAAACTTCTAAGCTGGACAATTTTTTGGTGAGCACGCGATTTTTGGCTGCGGAATTCATGCCACCAAACAAAGCGATGGGGGTAGCTAGTATTAGTGGGCACGGTGTGGCCACTACTAAAACTGCCAATACGCGCTCTAAATTATGACCTAATAAATAACCGCCAAAAGCGATAACCGCGGTAATGATCGTAAACATTACACTGTAGCGATTGGCCAAACGAATGAGTGGTGCTTTCTCTATTTGTG
>CAIOJG010000145.1 GCA_903858555.1 Candidatus Magasanikiibacteriota bacterium | reverse complement strand
CTTATCACATGCGGCGATAATCTGCCGAGAATTAAAGGTGCCGTTCGTGGCCCACGTCAAAAATGCCACTACCCAAATAAAAAATGGTCAAATAATTTTTATAGATGCCGACAAAGGAATTGTTAAAATAGTGAAATAAATATGCCCATCACCGAAATCATCGACAGCCAAATGCCATCACTCACCGAGTGGCTCGAGCAAGCCGGTTTCGCGCAAACTCAAGAATTTCGCCAGGAAGACAACTCCAAACGTGACCGTTTAGAAATTTTATTTCAGACGGTTGGTTTAACTTATGATCGCCCAGAAAAGTTTAGTGCCCGAGATTTAAAAGATCGAAGTGAAAAATTTAAAACATTTTATAATATCGCCGCTGAAAAATTGTGCGCCCTAAGATTAATCCCTCTCACGCCAGATTTACCAAAATTACGCGTACGTGGAAAAACATTGCGCGAAAATTTAGTTTGGTTTGATGAACAAAATATCGACGTTGACCAATACCGCGCCGATGTCGTACCACATAGCGGTCACGACCAATTCTCCGCAACTTTTTTAATCAATGATCACGGTATTGTTGGAGAAATTGTTAGTGGTTTACATTGGCAACTTACTCAGGGACTTCATGAAAACCCACCGACTTATTTTAATTTTGATTTTACCAACTGGAATTTTTCTTCACCAGACGAGGAAGCACAGCGTTGGATAAAACAAGCCGTCGCCTCACTGCAAATCGAAAAAGGGAAACAAAATCTGATTCAAGCCCAGATGGCCTCCGAATTCACAAATGACAATTATTTAAAAGGTTATTACGAATTTGTAGTTTGGCCAGATGATAAAATTTATTTTATAGATTACAATCGAATCATTGCGCAGTCACTCAAAGATTTAAAACCTGGTAATTTAACTACCACCACCGCCCTATCCGGCACCTGTGCCAGCACAGGCAAAGTTTCAGGTCCAGCCAAAATAGTTTTAGACCCAAAAAATACTGATTTAAAAGACGGCGACATCCTGATTTGTTCCATGACTATGATTGACTACGTCCCACTCATGAAAAAAGCTGGCGGTATTATCACCGAACGAGGAAATATTTTATCACACGCCGCGATTGTCGCGCGCGAACTGAAAAAACCGTGCCTAGTAGGCGTCAAGGGCGCACTTATCCAGATAAAAGACGGCCAAAACATCACTTTAGACGCCGATTCCGGACAAATAATTTTAAACTAAATTTTGGCTAAGATAAGAGATAAAATAGCTATTGGCAACAGTGGCTATTTTTGTTAAAATAGCTTTACTATTTTAACCTTAAATTTATGCTCACAGCTAGAGAAAATGCTATTTCCTGGGACGAATGTTTTATGCGCATGGCTCACGTGATTTCGGAACGCTCCAAAGATCCATCTACCCAAGTAGGAGCGGTTATCGCTGACAACAATAACGTCGTTTTAGCTTTGGGCTACAACGGTTTTCCTCGTGGCATCGACAGTGGTGCCTTGCCTTGGGAGCGTGAAGGTGGCTTTGTGGACACTAAATACGCCTATGTCTGTCATGCCGAAGAAAATGCGGTCTACAATGCCAATCAAAAAGTAGGCGGCGCCAAAGTTTATTGCACCCTTTTCCCTTGCAACGAATGCGCCAAAACTTTAATTCAAAATGGAATTACTGAGGTGGTCTTTGAAAATGATAAATACCACGACACTGACACTTGCGTTGCTGCCCGTCGACTTTTTGATGCGGCCGGCACAAAATATCGTCAATTTATTTCCGGTTGGTCTAAATAAACTTATGCCAAAACTAATCATCGGCATCGTTGGTGAAAATGCGGCCGGAAAAACCTCGGCCACCGAATATCTGAAAACAAAATTTTCAGCCGTGACTTTTCGTTTTTCCGATATGCTCCATGATATTTTAAAAAGAATATACGTGGAATCAAGTCGCACCAACCTGCAAACTTTATCGACAGTAGTACGTCAAAATTTTGGTGAAGACATCATGTCCAAAGTCATTGCCCAAGACGCCAAAAATGCTACAACCGATGTGGTAATTACCGAAGGCGTGCG
>CAIOJG010000144.1 GCA_903858555.1 Candidatus Magasanikiibacteriota bacterium | reverse complement strand
TTTATTTTCCGGTACCGGTTTGGTGGCATTGGGTCAAACTATTTCTTCTGTTCCTGGATCAACCTCAATGAATCTTAGTTTTTATGGTAAGGGGTTTAGCGGTGGGGAAATTGTCAGATTGGTAATGTCTGGTGATAATTGTGGTGGAGGAAGTTGGACATATAATTTTGGTAATTCTAGTTGGGAGTGTGCTAATTTTAATGGTGCATCCAGTTCGCCTTATGCCGACGATATTACTTTGTCGAATTCTTTTTCTATTCAAAATATTCCATTCACCTCTTTGCCGTCAGCGTCATCTACCGGCGGAATAACTTTGGTAGTAGTCGCCGGGAGTAGTGATAGCGGAGCGGGTTATTTTAATCAAACTTTGTATGTAGATGATTTTTCTTTGTCTACTTCTGGTGGCGGTGGACAAAATGTTGCCTTTAGTTTAAATGCAACTAATTTTTCGCCGTCATCAACCAACAATCTTTTGCTGTCTTTGTTAGATAATGGTACTGAAAAATTTCATGTCAAATCTGACGGAACTATAGAAACATTGAGTGGTATAAATACGAACGCGACATCTTCTTTTTCTGGCCTAACTGCTTTTAATAGTAATTTATTGTTAAATTCTGATTTTGTCATGTCTGGGAATACAAATAATTTAAGTTTTACCACGACTACTATTTTTAGCAATTCGGTCACCGGCACAGCAGCCAACGCATATATTTTTGATGCTTCAAATTTTTCCAGCACATACAGTACTGGCAATTTATTGTCGCTGCGATCCGCTGGGAACGAGCAATTTTCCTTTACGGGAAATGGTATTTTTATGAATAAAAATGGCCTGTTTGGGTCTGAAGTTCAAGGTAGTGTAGCTACCTTTGGAGCAAACCTACTTTCTAATCCGGGGTTTGAAGATTCTTTGAGTTCGATATCTCCTTGGACAGAAATGGATATGGGTGGAGCTACTTTTGAGGTCACTTCTTCCTTCCAGCATAGTGGTAGTAATAGTCTGATATTAAATTCAAATTCAGGAGTAGTATTAGTTCAACAACAAATAAGTAACCCTGGTGAGGTAGGCATGTCTATAAGTTTTTATGGTGCGGCGGGTGGGGTTGGATATTCCGCCAGACTTGGTATACAAGGTGATAATTGTGGTGGGTCAAATCACGCTATGTATAATTTTTTAACTAAGTCATGGGACTGTCTTGATTTAAACCCAGTGAGTACGTCTCCTTATTTTGACAATGTCACTCTTCCGCCCGCGTCTTTTGGAGCAGAAAGTTTACCCACCTTCACATCATTACCAACAGCTTCTTCTACCAATTTGAATTTGTTGGTTTTGGTTGGAAGTTCGGATGGTTCGTTTGGTGGTCAGACAATCGCTTTAGATGATTTTGTTTTTTCAACTTCTACAATCGGTTCGCCAACCACCGCCTTTACTTTAGATGCTGTTAATTTTTCTACTTCAACTTCAAATCCTGATCATTTATTATCTTTACAGTCTGGCGGTCAAGAAAGATTTTCTTTCAATGCAAATGGTTCGATGTTTATAAATACTTCATCGCAAACTTGGTCTGGAGACAGTTACAAATTGGTAGTAGACGCTGGCGATAGTTCTTTCGCCGGAATTGGTGTAAATGGTTATATCAAAGCTTCAGGTTTTGTCGCCGGTACGACTACTTTAGACTTGGCTGAAACATACCCAATCAAAGAAAATTGTGAAGCAGATAAGAGTTGTCCAGAAGTTGGTGATGTTGTTTGTGTGGATAGAGGAGACAGATTGGCGATAAATAAATGTACAGCTGCTGATCAAGATAAGATTTTAGGCGTAGTGTCCGGAAATCCTGGTATGATTTTGGGTGGATCGGATTTGGGAATCAATAGTATTTTTTCCACTACTACTAGACCGATTGCTTTGGCTGGTCGTGTGCCGGTAAAAGTTGTTTTGACCACCGGTACGATTGAAGTTGGTGACGAATTAACTATTTCCAGTTCTACCGTCGGTGTAGCGGAAAAATCAATTGATCCTGGCAGGGTAGTGGGTATTGCTTTGCAAAGGTTTGGATCTGTTACTTCCACGTATCCACAAACTAGCACCGTTTTGATGTACGTTAATCCGCATTACTCGGTTGGAAATATCCAAGCAGCCGACATCTCCGATGAGTTTCCAGATTTCAGTCAGACCATTCTGGATAAATTTACTTTGTCGATAAAAAATAGTTTACGAAAGCTTGGTATCATTATCAAAGAGGGTGTATTAAAAGTAAAAGAAATATTTGTGGATAGATTAAATACAAACACGTTGTGTGTTGGTAGTACTTGTATTACCGAATCTCAATTACAAGATTTGTTGAATAAAAATAAATTATCTCCGACAGTGGTTACTGTGCCGGTTGTTTCTGCTGACACAACTTCAAATTCAGCCACAACCCAAACACAGGCAGATGCCAACACTGTAAGTAGTTCGTCTACTGCAAGTGTGGTTGGGTCTGGAGCAAGTGAAACTATTGTAAATCTTGACGCGACTTCAAGTGCAGTTACCAATACTATTGTTTCTGAACAGGATACAGTGTCGAGTCCGTCAGCCACCCCAATTCCAACACCGGTAAATGAGCCGGCGATTGTCTTGCCGGCGGATACTCAATCTGCTAGTACCGAACCAGTCACAGTAGTGCCGGCTGAGGCACCGCCAGCAGCTACTCCAGTAGTTGTTCCGGTTTCAGAACCAGTTGCTGCACCTGCTGTTACACCGGCTGCAGCCCCAGCGCCAGAAGCCGCTCCCGCCCCAGAGAGTGCTTCCGCGCCAACTGCACCTGCTAATTAAAATATGCCTAAGCGCTTTAAAAAAAGTACAAAGTCAGAATCAAAAATTCTAACACTTAAAGAAAATTTATTTTCTGGTAAACAAAAAATAATTGATTTCGTTATAAATTATCGCTTTTCAAAATTTTTTTTGGTATGCCTTTTGTTGGTCTGTTTAGGTTTTGGTTTTTGGTTTGGGCGTACAATTGTCTCGGACCATTATTACAAAGAAGCTTTGAAATATCAGTCATTTGGCGACAACAGTAAAGCAATTGAATTATCTCAAAAAGCGATTAAAATATTTCCGCGTGACAGCGATTATTGGCGTTTAATAGGAGAAATAAAATCAAAACAATCCTTAGAAAAAATTAAACAAACAAAGCAGAATTCCGCTTCTCAAGAAGAATTTGCCAAAATATTACGAGAAGATGTTGGTGGGGCTTTGTTATATTTACAAAAGGCCGTAGAGATAGATCCGGATAATTGGCAAAATCAGTTTGCAGTAGGGGCGTTTTATGAATCTTTGATTGGTTATATTCCTGACGCCGAAAAACAAGCTTCATTTAGCTATATTCACGCCGCTGAATTGAGACCGGATGATATCTCTATGCAGGTAGCGGCTTTGCGCAGCTTGATTTTTTATACTGATCGTCTTGATTCGGAAGGTAGGAATAACGAAAAAAATCAAGCCCTGTTACTGGCGCAAAATATTTTAAACAGAATAAAAACTCGTAAACTAGGCGACAACGTTTATCATTTTTACAATGGTTTGATTTTGTTGCGCAGTTTTCAATATGATTCAGCTATTAGTGAACTGCGTGTAGCGAGTAGTATATTTCCTGATAATGCTTATTTATCTTATGAAATTGGGTTGGCTTATTTTGCTAAAGGCGACACCGACAACGCTAAAGAGTATTTATCGTTAAAAATGGTCAGAGATTCGTCATATGGTAATAGCGCGAATAAGATTCTGGAGATTATTTCAAGTAGGCGCTAGTCCTTTAGACTCCAGAGACGTCCTTTTCAAGAAGGATTTTATGTATTATAATACCCCAAAGTTAAGTTGTGCTGTTTTAACCATTTATTATGAATATTAATCAATATTTTAAGCAGGCGATAGATGCGAATGCTTCGGACTTACATTTGGTGGGTGGCGAATTTGCCATGATGAGAGTTGATGGTCAACTAAAAAAAATTAGTGATAGTACGTTGGATTCCAAGGCTTTTTTGGTCGCGATAAAAGAAATTTTGAGTAAAGAACAACAGGCTGTGTATGAAGATGAAAAAGATTTAGATTTTTGTTATACTTTTGAAAATTCGCGTTTTCGTGTCAATCTGCATCAACAAAGTGAAGTGGTTGGCTTGAGCGCTCGTCTGATTCCTTCGGAGATTCCCACTCCGGCAAGTTTACGTTTCGAAGAAACTTTAGCTCAGATTCCAAATTTGCTTGATGGTCTAGTGTTGGTTACTGGTCCGACCGGCAGTGGTAAATCTACTACCATCGCGTCGATTATAGAAGAAATAAATAAAAATCGAAAAGCACATATCATTACAATTGAGGATCCGATTGAATTTTTGTTTAAAGATAAACAAAGTTTGATAGAGCAAAGAGAAGTGGGGATTGATACCAAATCATTTGCTTCGGCTCTAAAACATGTTTTGCGACAAGATCCAAATGTTATTTTGGTGGGTGAGATGCGCGACCCAGAAACCATCGCCACTGTTTTGACCGCGGCTGAGACCGGTCATTTGGTTTTGTCAACTTTGCATGCCGGTAGCGCTTCGGAAGCGGTTGAACGTATTGTGGATGTTTTTGATGGTTCAAAACAAAAACAAATTTTACTGCAGTTGTCTTCGGTTTTGCGAATTGTAGTCGCGCAACAGCTTTTGCCGGCTAAAGACGGTACACTCATCCCAGCCCGTGAAATTTTGGTAAACACTTCCGGAGTGGCCAATTTGATAAAAGAGAATAATATTAATCAAATAAAATCCGCTATCCAGACCGGTGGTAAGGAAGGTATGGTAACAATGGAAAATTCTGTTAAGGAACTTCTTGAAAAACATTTGATTAGCAAAGAAACCGCTGATAATCGTACCGGTCGGGCTAGAACAGTATAATAACTCGGACAGGTTTTATGGATGATGCTTTTAAAATAATAAAAAAAATAAATTCTTTTTCCAAGAAAGAAAAAATCGCGGTTTATGCTGTGGGTGGTTTTGTGCGTGATTACATCTTGGGGCGTGAACAAAAAAAAGATATTGATTTTGTGGTAGTTGGTAGCGGCTTGGAATTTGCTAAAAAATTTGATACTTATTTAAAACAGGCCGGTAGTCTGGTGGAATTTCCTGATTTTGATACTGCCAGGTACGTGCTCGGTGACGGAGACAGACAAGTGGTGGTTGAGTTCGCTGGTGCGCGCACCGAAAGCTATGATGCTAAATCACGCAAACCAATAGTTGTGGCCGCTAGTCTTGAAAGCGATCTTTCTCGCCGTGATTTTACGGTCAACGCCATGGCGGTGTCGCTCTCAGTTTTTGGTAGTTTGCTTAAACCGACAATAAAAAAAATTGTTTCTGCAGTAGTTGATCCGTTTAACGGTCAAAAAGATTTAGTTGATAAAAAACTTCGCACCCCGCTTGATCCGGATGTTACTTTTAGTGATGATCCGTTGCGTATGCTTCGGGCGGTACGTTTTGCCGGACAGCTTGAATTTGATATTGAACAAAAAACTTTGGAATCAATCAAAAAAAATTGTGAACGTCTAAAAATAATTTCCGCGGAAAGAGTTCAGGAAGAATTGATGAAAATGATGGCGGTCAAACAGCCGTCGATTTGTTTGAATTTACTCTTCCAAACTAAATTATTAGAATTAGTCTTACCGGAAGTGGTGGCGCTAGATGGCGTAGATGAAATTTTTGGTCACCAACATAAAAATAATCTAATTCATAGTTTTAAAGTGGTGGATAATATCGCTATTCGTTCACTGAAGCCAATGCTACGTTTGGCCGGTCTTTTGCATGATATTGGTAAGCCAAAAACCAAAAGATTTGTTTCAAAAATCGGATGGACATTTCATGCCCATGAATTTGTAGGTGAAAAGATGGTTAAAATCATTGGCCGTCGTTTGAAATTTTCCAATAACGATATTGCTTATCTGTGTAAATTGGTTCGTTGGCATATGCAACCAATAAACTTGATGGATGAAGAAATCACAGATTCCGCCGTCCGTCGTCTGATAGTGGATTTGGGCGATGATCTGGATGATCTTTTAATTTTGGGACAAAGTGACATCACCACCGGTAATCCCAACAAAAAAGAACGTCGCCTAAAAAATTATGATCATTTGAAAGAAAAAATAATTTTAGTAATGGAACGTGATAAAATGCGCGCTTTTCAATCACCGCTAAGAGGTGATGAAATTATGCAATTGTGCGCTTTAAAACCAGGGCCAACAGTCGGGAAGATAAAAGACGCGATTGAAGAG
>CAIOJG010000143.1 GCA_903858555.1 Candidatus Magasanikiibacteriota bacterium | reverse complement strand
TCTTTGAATTACTTTCGATGAGTTTTTAACAGGTATGGGCGATAATTTCCGCTCGAGGTGCTCTCTGTAGGCTTCAGCGGGCATGACCAAAAGTGCTAAAAAAACTTAGCCATATGAATCTCATCCAGATATTTTTTGCCTATTTTAATGGCCTTTTTCTCTGTTCCCCACTTAACAAAGCCCAATGATTTATATAGTCTTATTGCTGGATTATTGCCTACCACAACATCTAATTGTACCTGATCGAAACGCATCTTGCGCGCCTGCACCAATGCAAATTCCATCAATTTTCTTCCCAAACCAAATCTTCTAAATTCTGGCAACACATAGGTAAAACCAATTTTGCCTTTGTGAGACATGCTAACAAAACGAAAACCATAGACAGCGGTACTACCAACTAAATTTGCACCATCAAATGCACCGATAAGAAAATTTTCTTTTAAGCTAGATTTAACATCTGCTATTTTCTTTTTCTTTTCACTGTTTAAATCACTAGCAAAAGATTCTGGATCAGTCAATAAACCAGCAAGTCTAAGTTGGTGAAATTTTTTAGCATCAGAACTTTTCAATCTTCTTATTTTAAACATACTTAGTTTATTATTTTGATATTTCCACTTTATCCCCTATTTTCAAACCATAGTTTTGTGCCGAACCAGCCGGCATTTCCAATACCATATTGGACACATCGCGCGCCAAATATTGGGTCAGTTGTTCTTCGGTACGGCCAAGTTCGGTAGGCACGTTTGGGGCAATATCCACCACTTCTCCCTTTTTCAGCCAAACCATATCCAGAGAAAATTTAGTATCGCGCATCACAAAAATATGTTGAGAGGTTTCCGGAAAAATAAATAACATTCCGCCATATTCTCCTAAATTATCTCGTCCGCCAACACCCTTTTCCCAATGTTTTTGATTATCCGCCACCAAAACTTTTATTTGCGTATTGTGCATTTTTACCGTTACTGTCGGCCAATAATAAGTTTGGTATAATTTTAAAACTAAAGCTAGCACCACAATTACTATAAAAATGTAAGCTTGTTTAAATTCAAATTTTTTACTTTTGGACATAAGATTTTTTTGAAAAAAATAATTCCAAACAAACAATCGCTATAACTAATAATACCAAAGTTACCACTTTAAAGCCACTGCTCATAAATAAAGCGGAAAAACCAAACAAAGCGGAAATTATATAGTATACCAAAACCGCCAAACGATGATTCAGCCCACCGTCTAGCAAACGAAAATGTAAATGACGACGATCTCCAATCGCGACAGATTGACCACCAAAAAATCTTTCCCCCATCACCCACAATAAATCCATAATCGGCAAGGCCATTACGAGTAAAGCAATACCGATTTTACTCCCAGCCACAATCGCCAGAGTACCAAGCATCAAGCCCAAAAATTGGCCACCGCCTTCACCCAAAAATATTTTAGCGGGATGAAAATTTAAAATTAAAAATCCTACACAGGCACCGGCCAAAACCAAAGCCACTACTGCCACGTCTGGTTGAAAAAATTTAGTCGTACCACCCGCTAATGCGGCAATCGCCAAAGCACCAATTGCCGACACACCGGTCGCAAGACCGTCCAGTCCATCTAAAATCTTTACTGTATAAATCATACCCAGCAACCATAAAAAGGCCAAAATATTTGCCCCCACCAAGATCGTGCCAAAAAAATCTGAGTGTATTTTTAAAAAATCTAAGCCAAGCGTTCCACCAAACGGATTGGTGACACCATCAAAATTTAAGCCACCAGACAATACTAAAAGCACTGCCACCACCGACACAATCAAGCGCCAGTGATACTTCAAACCATTTTTATCATCAAAATAACCCATTACGACCAGCACTAGGCCAGCCAAGAAAATTAAAACCAATTGACGCAAACTAAAATGTTTAAATACAATATTTGTAAAATTGTATAAATAAAAAACTACGGCCCAAAAAGCCAAAAAAATCGCTGTTCCACCCAAAAGCGGTGTTGGTGTTTTGTGTAATTTACGCTGTGCGTCCGGACGATCAAAAATTTTCAATTTTTGTGAGGCCATCCTGACCACCAAAGTGAGTACAAAACTTAGCAGTGTTGCAACTAAAAAATATATCATAAACCATTTCAGAACTTAAGAAACGCGAATCTCTCCGCCGGCGCCAATCGTAATTGTGTCGCCTCGTTTCACCTTACCAGAAATAAGCAATTCCGCCAATTTATTTTCCACGCGCTCTTGCAAAGCACGACGCATTGGACGGGCACCAAATTCCGGATCAAAACCAACGTCCGCCAAAAATTCCATAGCCGCCGGTTCAATCGTCAAATTCATTCCTTTGGCTTCTAAATCTTTGGACACGCGTTTCAACATCAGACCAGCCACCTGAATAATATCTTCACGATTTAAAGATTTAAACAAAACGATACCATCAAAACGATTTAAAAACTCTGGGCGGAAATATTGTTTTAGTTCACCATGTAATAAATTTTCTTTTATTTTTTCAGTAGTCGTACCCGCTTTTAATTGTTCAGCTACATATTGGGTGCCGGCATTGGTAGTCGCGATCAAAATCACATTGGTAAAATCCACTACCCGCCCCACACTATCAGTCAAACGACCATCATCCATCACCTGTAAAAATAAATTTAAAATATCTTTATCCGCTTTTTCCATTTCATCCAAAAGCAAAAGTGAAAATGGACTGCGGCGAATTGCCTCGGTCAACATACCACTACCTTTTTCTCCGGGTGCACCAATGAGACGATAAATACTCGATTTATCTTGGTATTCACTCATATCCAAACGCACCATTCGTTCTTCACCGCCAAAATATACTTCGGCAATCGTTTTGGCGAGCTCGGTTTTTCCCACACCGGTTGGTCCCATAAATAAAAAGTTGGCGATTGGACGAGTGGTCGAACGAATCTCGGCACGGGCACGACGTAAAGCGTTGGCCACCAAATCAACCGCTTCACCTTGGCCAATCACGCGCTGATGCATAGTTTCTTCCAAGTGCATCAATTTTGTACTTTCGTCAGCAGTCACTGTAGTCACGGGCACGCCGGTTTTTTGCGATACTACCGCACCCACTTCTTCACCGGTCACATAACTATTTATACCTTTTTTATTACGCGCATATGAAGCTGCTTCAATCATCAGCTCCTGCGCACTACCCGGTAAATATGTTTCATGTAAAAATCTAGTTGCCAACTGAACGGATTTAGCAACCGCGTCATAAGAAAAAAAGATATTCTGTTTATATTCTACCGAACCAACCTTAGACTCTAAAACTTGAATGGCCTGATTTTCATCCATTTCTTTTACTTCCACTTTGGCAAATAAATTTCCCAGTGGCGAACTGACAATATGACGAGAATATTCGTCCGGTGTCGTTGTGGCAAAAGTCAAAAACTGTCCTTTACTCAAATACTCATTTAAAGTACCCGCCACATCCAAACTACCACTTTCGCCACCAGCGGACACACCGGTCAATTCGTGGATATTACTAATAAACAAAATAACATTGCCCGCGCGACCAATATCTCGCATCACACCAATCAAACGCTCCACCGCTCCGGCCGGAGTTGTGCCAGCCAAAAGTTTTGGCACGCTCAAATGCACGAAACGCTTATCCTTCAAACGATCCGGTACATCATCTTCCACCATCTTTTGCGCCAATCCATCAATAATCGTTCCTTTACCTACACCATGTTCACCCACTAAAATTACATTTTCTCCACCACCTTCTACCACTCTAAAGATTTCTTCCATTTCGGTTTCACGAGCCACACAAGATTCTAAATGACCATATTGTGCCAAAATTGTCAGGTCTTCACTGAGACTATTTAAAAATGGAGTTTGCACCGCGGTCATAGCTTTATCCATGCCTTTATCATTGCGACGAGAAGCAGCGTGACTGAATTTTACATATTGACGATAAAGACGCTCACGAATTCTCGCCCACTCTACTACGTTTAATAATTTTTGTTTATCGACAGCCAAATCAAATAATAATTCTTGTAATTTTGGCGATTGTTTTATAGTTGCCAGTAACAATTCGGTCACACTAACATATTCTTGATGAGCGGCGTAAGCCTCTTCATAAGCATTAAACAAGACCTGTTGAAAATCCGGCGATACTAGCGGCATGGATAATTTATTCTTAGGTTGGTCGGTTGGTGTCGCACCCAAAACATTCTGCAAACTTTTTTGCAAAGAACTTGAGGGAATAGCCAAACGCACAAAAACATTGGAAATACGATTGGCACCAAGCAACGCATAAAAAAGATGCTCCGGCGTGACTTCATTTTTTCCACTGTTATCTGCCACTGAGTAAGCATCGGACAAAACCTTTAAAGCTTCATCAGTAAAAGTTTCTGAAATGTTTACTTTTTTCTTTGTTTTTACTTTTTTAGCCATTATCCAATCGGTCACTGAAAATTTATCATCCACTTCCGGCCCATACTGACTATAATGATAACGCTCTACCTGATCTTTTTTAATTCCTTCTACAATCGAACGGTACCAAAGATAACATAAACTACAAGCGCCAATATAAAATAATATTCCATTTAAGCCATGTAAATTGGTGAATAATGAAATCCAAAACGAAATATCCATTAAATCAAAGGCTTTAAAGTTTGTCAAAGACCGCGCTTCAAAAAATATTGCCCAACCCCAAAGCGTCAACCACAGTAACAAAACTGTAACAAAACGAAACTTATTAAACATCCGTCGTGATTGCGCCAAAGCGAGATGAAAACGAGTCAACGGATAAAACCAAAACAACCAGTGACCGCGCACCGCAAAACCGGTCGACATCCCAGCGCACTGTGGGCATTTGGACATCCCAACATAGCCGGTGGAGCGGCAAACCGAGCAAGTTAAAAGTGGTAATGGTGTTTGTTTATCGAACAACATATCATCTCACAATTGATTTCAAAAATCCGTACGAAATAAGCACCGGTAAAATAAGCCAAATACAAAATAAAATAATACAAACAAAAAACCAAAACAACAAAGCAATCGAACGCACCACAAACTGAATAAAACGCATAATAAAACTAATGATTCTACCCTGCCAATCGTACTGACCAAACATCGGGACTGTTAAATTTTTTAACCAAAGCAATGGCAGAAGCGTACGATTACCATCTTGAAACATCGACATGGCCCATTTTAAAGCATGCCAAACACCGCCGGTGTACCACCACAGCGGAAAATATAATAAATCCAAAACAGCTTCAAAAAAAATACGCTGTAAAACCAAAATCCACATATAAAATTTATTTGGTTTTAGTATACCATATTTTATGGAAATAAAAAAATCGTTCACACTACTTTATTTCCAAACTTTAGAAACAAAGTAGGATGGTGAACGATTTTTCAGCTTTCTACCTTTCCGCGCCCCCAGTTGGGGGCGGGCGCGAGTTGTGTCCGCTCTACGAGCTGGACGAAAAGAACAGAGCGACCTCCTCATCGTTGAACATCAGCGGACGTTTCGCTTTTTCATGACCGTCGCGCACAAAATCTTTCACGGCCTCACAAGCAAGGGTGAAACCGATCAAAGCCAAGAAACCGAGACGGCTAGTTTTCTCACCCGTGATGCCACCGTGAAAATCAACCACCTTTTCACCTTCAAACAACTTGAGATGACGCGTGTGGCTAAAAGTTCGATCGGTAAACACCACTTCGCAAGCGAACTCCTTCACCTGGTTACGCCCAACCAGCTCCGATCTGATTCCGACCAACACTGACGGATGTCCACTGGTGGAAATTCCACGAACAGTGACTTGATTTTCGATATGTGCGTCCATCTGGACACCTCCACAAATTGGGCCGAAATTGACCACAATAAAAATATCACGTTTAAAGTAAACATTCAAGGGCAAACAAAAATCCGACTAGATGTCGGATTTAGATATTATTTAATTAAATTTTATCGTGCCATCGCCACCATCGCACCGGCGTTATAATGCGCTACATTTTCTACAGCGACCATATCCATAGTCATCAAACGTTTTTGAATATTATTCATCGAGCTAGCGTCCGCGATTTTGATATTTAATTCCTGAATATCCTGACTCACTGCACTCAGTTGATTTTCCAAATCACGAGTTTCATAACCACTGGTCGCCGCTGAATTAATACGTCCCATATATGCCACCGACATAATCATCACAAAAGATAACATCCCGACACGCATTTTGCGACCAACTAGCCACTGCGGCAAAGACATGGTCAATACGGCTTCCATAAAATTGTGATAGTGGGCTTGGAGTTGACGTTTGTAGGACATATTAAATTTTTTCAATAATTCTTAATTTAGCGCTGCGACTGCTTGGGTTGATATTGATTTCAACATCGCTGGCGATAATGGGTTTTTTATTAATTATTTTTAAAATGCGATTATTATTTTTTACAAAATATTGTTTTACGATTCGATCTTCCAGCGAATGAAATGTAATCACAGCCAATCGCCCACCTGATTCCAGTGCTTCAATCGCTTGAGGCAAAGCTTGTCGAACGACTTCCAATTCTTTATTCACTGCGATGCGTAAGGCTTGGAAAACTTTTGTGGCGGGATGTGTACCGCCTACCCACGGAATTTGTTTATCGGTTTTAAGTTTAGTTCGATAAACTTGTAAAACTGTTTCTACTAGCTGCCCACTGGTGACAAAAGGTTTTTCTTTTCTGGTCGCCACAATGGATTTGGCAATTTCGACACTCAAATTTTCTTCGCCGAAATATTTAAATATTTGAATCAGATCAGCAGTGGAATAATCGTTTAAAATGTCGGCTGCGGTCTCGCCAGTCGCGCCGTTGTAGCGCATATCCAGCGGCTCATCGCCCTCAAAGCTGAATCCCCGACCACGTTCTTTAAACTGCGGTGTGGACCAACCGAGATCCATCAAGATTGCAGTCGCGTTTTCAAATTTATTTTCGACAACAATATTTTTAAGGTTCGTAAAATTGTCTCGAACGAAAATCACTTGTTTACCATATCGATACAGATTGTTTTTCGCTCGCAACAAGGATTCTGGATCGGCATCGATACCAAGTAATTTTCCTTTTGAACCAATTTTTTCTAAAATCGCTTCACTGTGTCCGGCATCGCCCAATGTACAATCGATCACTTTACTGTTGCTGCTCAAATTCAGGCCTTCCAAAACTTCGTTCAATAGTACAGGTACATGTCTCATATTTTTATATTCCTAGTTCAGCCATTTTTTCAGCAATGTCGTTACTGTTGGCTTCGGTTTGTCCTTTATATGCGTTCCATTTTGTCTCATCCCAGATTTCAGCGCGACTGTACAAACCGGCGAGCACCACATTTTTTTTCAGACCAGCGAAGGTACGTAGATATTCCGGTAAAACTACACGACCCTGTTTGTCGATTTCCACCTCCATCGCTCCGGCCAACATCAAACGTGAAAACGCGCGACTATTGGATTGAGAGATTGGCAAAGTCGCTAATTTTTCGGCGAGCTTGGCCCATTCGGATTTGGTGTAGAGAAAAAGACAGTTGTCCAAACCTCGAGTGACGACGGCGCCTTTATTTAAGGCAGCTCGAAACTTGGCGGGAATCGCCAATCTTCCTTTTTCGTCTAGATTGTGGGCGTATTCACCGATGAACATAATTTTTAAAATTCACCACTTTTCTCCACTGACTTCCATTTTACACCACTTTGATACATCGGTCAACACTTTTTTCCATTCACTTCCCTATCTTTTCTTGGCTAAGATAAAAGAAAAACATGCAGATTTGGTCGGCATGTGGATAAAGTTTTTTTGAATATTATTATTTTGCTATAAATATTGCTATTAATTATTTACTAAGGTATAATTTAAAAAAATAATTAATAAAAAAATATGGGCGAAACACAACATCAAAACCCAAACGACATTGACACCTCCGGAAAATTAGAAAAATTTAAAAAAGAAAAAACTGACGAAATTTTAAAAGAAATTGAAGACATATTAGCTCTTGAAAATGAGGAAGCGCGCGCAACGGCTATAAATAATTTGATAGAAAAAAGACTCGGCGAATTATCGGAACAAAATCCAGAGACTCAGCACACCATCTCTTTGGCAAATAAACACGGCACTACCGATTTCGTAAAACCAGATACTGAAGTAAAAAGAAGTTTATTGGTAGATGGTTTTAGAGTTAACGATCCAGATATTTATAAAAGTTTAATAAAATATTTAAGAATTTTCTAC
>CAIOJG010000142.1 GCA_903858555.1 Candidatus Magasanikiibacteriota bacterium | reverse complement strand
TGTTCAATTTTTTTGATATCACCCACTTGCTCACCAACCAAAGCTTTGGCAATAATTGTATTTACATGCTTGACCGCACGCAACACTCCTTTGCCACCATAGCGTTTACCGCCATCGCGAAGCTCAAGTGCCTCGTGCGATCCGGTGGACGCACCCGACGGAACTTTGGCTATTCCAATCGTACCATCATCCAAAATAACTTTCACTTCCACGGTCGGATTTCCACGTGAATCCAAGATTTCTCGGCCGATTATTTGTTTTATTTTCATACAAATTTTTATGTTTAGTCTAAATTATATCATAAAAATGAAATAAAAAAAAGAGGTTTTTACACCTCTTTTTTTTGCTTAACTAAGGGAAAATTTCGTAAGTAACGCTCACATTCATCACCACATCGTTACTGCCACCAGAGACTGAATCTGGGCCAGTTGCAGCCGCACCACCAACACCAAGGTCCATACTTTTGACCATCATCGGTTGGTAAACCGGAGTGCCACCTTCATACTCATTGTAAGAAACTACCGAGCCCAGAGACACACCAAGTTTTTGAGCCAAGTACACCGCTTTATTTTTTGCGTCATCTACAGCTTTGGCGCGAGCTTCCACTTTTAAATTTTCAGGATCATCGATAGTAAAGTTTAGACCACTTACTTCAGTCGCTCCAAACTGACCAGGCAGGCTCAAAATCTGCGGAATTTTACTTAAATCACGAATCTTGATAGTCAACTCATTGCTTACACGGTAGCCAAGCAACTGTTGACCTTTGTCTTGGGTGTAATTGTAGTCTGGAAAAATTGTATAGTTGCTTTGCAAATCTTTATCGGCAACACCGAGTTTTTTTAATTCGCTCGCGATTTGATCCATCACTTTTTTATTGTCTGACTGTGCTTTAGCCACATCTTTATCGGTATTGGAAAAACCGATTGTAGTAACAGCAATATCATTATTGCCACTTACCTTTCCCATTCCATTTACGACAATAGTTCGTTCCATTCTTGGAGCTTTTCCAATAAAGAAGAACTGTTGGAGATTGTTGCGAATCAAGGCACCAACTAAAACGATGCCGTAAACCAACAAAACCCCCAACAATGTTACCATTAGTTTTTTCCCAAAACTAGCTGGGTGGCAACATTTTTCTGTCACCATAGTGCTTTCTTTTGCGATTGCCATATAATCCCTCGACAAACAGTGGGCGTGTGCCCTCTATTTGTAATTAATATGAATAAAAATTATTTTTTAATTAAATTTTTTAAACCCGGTAATTTCTTTCCACTTAAAAATTCCAACATCGCGCCGCCGCCGGTAGAAACCAAATCAATATCATTTAATAAATCAAGATGACGCAAAATTTCTACGGTTTCTCCACCGCCGCAAACCCCAAAAGCTTTTCCTTTCACGCGCGATGCCAGATATCGTACTGTCGCGTAAGTGCCATGTTGATAAGGAGGCTGCTCAAACATTCCCAACGCACCATTAAATATTATTGTACGCGCATTTTTCAAATTTTTGGCAAACAAGGCAACTGTTTTAGGACCGATATCAAAAATCGCTTCTCCCTTTTTTAAAAATATTTTTTTGTCCAAACTTATCACCCGCGCATTTTTACCTTTTTGAGTGCCCACCACCACATCGACCGGCGACATTGAGGCCACTTTTGCTGCGAGCAG
>CAIOJG010000141.1 GCA_903858555.1 Candidatus Magasanikiibacteriota bacterium | reverse complement strand
TGCTTTAATAATTATATTTATAGTTTGAATATCAGCTCTTTCCAAAATTTTATCAGAGATGCGTTTTTTATCTTGATCAGATATTTCATCCTTTGTGTGCTCAAACAAACTCAATAACTGTCCAGCACTCCCTACTTCAAGCAAACGATCTGTTGCCACCTTTTTTTGTTCTGGAGAAAATGACATTTCTCCCACCCTTCTCAATCCAGGAATACTTCTAGATTCTTTATTCAACAGCTCCAAGATTTCAATAGAGCTAGCAGCACCTATTAAAAAATCAATTGCTTTTGATGGAAGTGCGACATTGTATGAGTAAACAATCGACATCAGACCTCTGACATCCTGTGTCTCAATTGCAATGTCATATTGAGCATCTCTTTGACTTTCACTAAATTCTGAAAAGATTGTGGCATTGGATAATAAAAATTTTTCTTGTTGAACAGACAGATTAAAGACATGCTCTACAAGCCGCTGCAAAACATAGGTTGAAAATGGTGAATTTTCGTTTTGATAATTTTGTTTATAGGCATTCCATAAGTATATTACTTCAGATACTAAATCCACATTAGAACTCTCCAATACGACTCTTACACAGCGCTGTTGAATCTCAGGAGACAAATTCGCAAAACGATCTGCACCACCTCTTCCTCCTGCCGCTCTTAACAATCCAACCGCCGCTTTATCTACCATTCCCTCTCCAAATACTTGCTGCTCCATCGCTGATTTTATCTGGGGCGAATTTTCCAAATATTCAGACACATCGGTCTTATTATTTCCCGGCATTATTAGATCCGACATCAAATTTATATTTCCACTTTCTAAAATACGCTGAAACAAAGCCGCCTTCTGTTCCTGTGAAGAATACGGCCAGATAAAACCAATTGAATTTAAGGCATCGCCACCAAATTGTGTTATTTTTCTAACAAATAATTTATTACCTTCTTCACTTAATGTAAAAAGACTGCCAGAAGCCGGAAACATTACTCCAACAAATTTATTCAGACTATCGACATCTGTAAGTTGCTCTAAATATTTTTCGGCAAATTTTGGTTTTGCATCTCTCATAAACCAAGGCAAGTCTGTTCTGGAGAAAATATCTAGAATAGAACTATTTCCTAAATGAGCCAACACTTCTGGCAAAAAGTTTTCAAATATAATATTTCTGTGTTGACCAGAACACAGGCTATCTATATATTGAGGCGAGAAACTCAAGACAAGACGAAGGGCATCTATTTTAGTTTCATCAGCAAAGCGACGAGCTGCATCATATTGATCCAATAAGGCTATTAAAAGATGTACATTATCTCGATCGACGTTATTCAGTGTGCGTGACAAAAGATCATCATTTTCATCTCCAGAAAAATCTTGAGGAGAAAACACTTCGCTTGCGACAGAAAAATCAGTCAATGAATGTAAAAAATCATCTTTAAAATTTTCAAGGACAAATTTCTTGTCCGCATTGAACAACTTTAAAGAGACTGCATTACCAAAAGCCAATGCTTTTTTTGCTACTACAGTTTTTTCTTGTTCAGAAAAATTGGAGAAAAAATCTCGCCTAAACAATTCCGTCACATCTCCGGCTGATGCCCGTCCAATAAAATTATCAATCAATTTACTACGCTCTTTCCCAGTTACCCTCGGCAATAATTCCTCAAAAGCTTTGGGGCTAGCAATATTTTCTACAGAAACTTTTTTTATAGATTCTACTACCTCTTCTGGTAATTGTTTTAAAAAATCAACACCGTACACATACTCTATCGCCACCCTCATATCATGGATTTTTTCACTAAACGCGTTTGCGTCTAAGGTCATCGCAATATGAGACTGTGTCAAATAATTTATTTGGCTAAAATTCGGATTTTCGGATAATAACAAAGCGCGCAACGATTCCAGTTTTTCAAATGGCAAAACATTACTTTTGATAGCCAATCCCATCATCGATAAAGATTTTTCGAGATTAGACTGACTATCATTTTGATTACGAATGAATGATTCTAATTGTATATACAGACTTTCAGTGCTGATATCGAGGTCACCAATAGAATACATTTCTGGATTTTTTAAGCACTCACAAGTTATGCTAATCTGATCAAAATCCGAAAAATTTTTAGGTTCGTTCTTTTCTAAATATTTTATCACTTGCCCATTTTGCACCCCACATAAGTCGGGATTTCTCAAAGCTACCATGGGATTAATTTTTACCAAATCTTCTACTGCACCAATTTGAGGATATTTGGTTTGTAAAACAGAAAAACTTTCCGCACCAAAATGCACTGACGACAGTAGACTTACTATCATAAAAGGTAGCTGATAAACTCCTTTTTCAGCCACCTTATCAATCAAACTTAGGATTTCCTCTTCTTTTAAATTATTGAGTTCCGCAGAAAAAAAATCGGTTGACCAACAAATTTTTTCTGGAGACAAATCTAAATATGCTTCAAATAAGGCGGCCTTTTCAACAGGACTCAGTTTTTCTGGGCGAAGATTGCTCCCCTTAATATTAAATTCACACAAAAAAGCATTACTTGCTTTGCCCTCAATTAAATACCCGAGTGCTTCATGTTGAGTTTGTGAAGTTAAATTTGCTGCATAGTGAGAATTTAAATAATTCTTCGCCGCTACTTCTGGATATTTTAATATAAAAAAATCTCTAGCTTTAATATACGCTCTTCTTATTTCTTCAGCACTCTTACCTTCATTTTTTAATTGTTCCTCTTCTGGTTTCCAAGATTCACGAAATTGCGATTCAACTATGGTATATAGTTTTCGGCCAACATCCAATCTTCTGTCATTTACATAATATTCAACTTTGATATCGCTACTATAAGACATTCGCCAAATTTCCATGGCTTCGTCAATTTTATAGTTATCTTCTGCAGTAAACGTTATCGACTCATCACCCTGTGAATAACCACGGTCAATCAACTTCCAATCTTTTAGCTCCGAAAGAGTTCCTAATATTTGTTTATTCAACGCATTAATAAAAACACCACTTAAATACTTCCATTCTGTTTTGTCAGCCTTGGCGGCTTGCATAAACTCGGCATACAGAGCCTCGATTTCCTTAAAATGATCAGCTGAATAGCGCTGTGTATTATTATCTACATAATTATCTCGCTTTTGTCTTTTTTTGTTCTTTTTTTCTTCCTGATCATTAATACTTCGCACCGATTCTAACAATCGTCTTATCACTTTAGGGTTGTCTGTTATCAATAGTTCTTGGTTGTGTTTTGCTTCAAAATATTTTCTGACAAACTCCGTTGGCATTCCCGCTACCGACGACACCGCTTCAATCGCCCGTGCAAAAATACCTTTTACTTCTTTTTGCACCAATGCCAACTCTGCTACAGCTTCTTTATCTTCGGTGGAATCACCTTCTATCTTTTCCGCAATCTGCCTACCGGCTGCATCTACCCTTTCAAGTCTATCTTCAAACGCAACAAAGGCTTCTTCTTCA
>CAIOJG010000140.1 GCA_903858555.1 Candidatus Magasanikiibacteriota bacterium | reverse complement strand
TGAATAAAAATAAAGAAACAGACGCAACTATCAGGACAATTGAAGTTGAAAAATTAGGAGAAGTAGAAATGGCTGTGTTTCAAAATTTCCTATCTTTTTTAAAAGAAATGAATACAAGTGGTGCTAATTTAAGTTCAATTAACGACAGGATTGCGGTTTTTGCAACTGAGATAAATAATTGTACTGAAACAAATTTTGTGAATTGGATGAGAAATAAACTTCAGCCGTTTTATTTGTTAAAACCAAAAAATGGCGAGAGTGGTTTTTCGACAGATAACGCCAAATTCATTGTAAACGAAACTCTGAGCCAGATTAATGTTGTTGAATTGGAAAGTCAGGATCTAGAAGTGTAAAGAATTTTTTAAAGAGGGCAGAACTTGTAAAGAATTAAGTTTTGGTTTGGGTGTTAATAACGAAATAACAACACTTTCTTTTTTGGGAAAATCCGCTTCTTGGGACGGTGTTGGATTAAAAGGAATTAAAACTTTAGTAGAAAGTATTTTGGCTAAACTTGACCCAGACAATTTGTATTAAGTGACGAAATAAATTATGTCCAAAGATTATTATAAAATTTTAGGGGTGGAAAAAGGCGCAACCGCTGATGAAGTAAAAAAAGCTTTCAAAAAAGCAGCGATGCAACACCATCCCGACCGACCAGGCGGTGATGAAAAAAAATTTAAAGAAGCCAATGAGGCTTACCAAGTACTTTCCGACGCCGATAAACGTGCCAAGTACGACCAATTTGGTTCAGACTTTGAACAGCAAGGTGGTTTTGGTGGCGGTGCCGGTTGGGAAGATTTTATGCGTTCGGCTCGAGGCGGGCAGGGCGGTGGTTTTCAGTTTGAAGGAGATTTGGGAGATATTTTTGGTGAGATGTTTGGTGGCGGTGGACGTTCACGTGGTGCCTCGCGCCAATCTCGTGGTCATGATATTCAGGTGGACGTTGATTTAGAATTTAAAGAAGCCGCTTTTGGTATTGAAAAAAATATTCATTTGCGCAAACAAAGCACTTGTGACGTTTGTGGTGGAAATGGTGCTGAACCAGGCAGTAAATTAGACACCTGTAGTACCTGTAAAGGGCAAGGACAAGTCGTGCAGATGCAACGTACCTTTTTGGGTGCTATGCAGACCGTAGTGGCTTGTAGTGATTGTCAGGGTAGAGGACAGAAACCAAGTAAGAAATGCAAACATTGTGGTGGTGATGGAGTTTTGCAAAAAGAAGAAAATTTTAATGTTAAAATTCCAGCCGGTATTGATGAGGGCGAATCGATCCGTCTTACTGGTTATGGTGAAGCCGCACCCCATGGCGCTGCGAGCGGTGATCTGTATGTGCGTGCGCATATTAAACCAAATAAATATTTTCATCGCGAAGGTTTTGATGTTTACACTCAAAGTGAAATTAATTTTCCCCAAGCCGTGCTGGGTGATAAAATAGAAGTGGAAACAATTGACGGTTCGGTGAATCTGATGGTTCCGGAAGGAATAGAGTCCGGGCAGTTGATAAAAGTAAAAGGACACGGGATTACTCATTTGGGGCGCAGTAGTCGCGGTGATCAATTTGTAAAAATAAAAATTCGCGTGCCTAAAAAAATTAGTAAAGATGTGCGTAAAAAGCTGGAAGATTTAAAAAAGGATCTTTAATAAATATTTTATGCCTTCATTTAGACGTCCAGAAAGTTCTTATCTCCCCATTGTCTCAGGTGGTGACCAAACCGTCTTTATTGATAAAAATAACGATGAAGTTGTGATGAAAAGACATCGTGATGATGCGTTTGAGGCTGATTTTGAAAAAACTCCAGACTATGTTAAGGCAACACACTATTTAAATAAAATAATTGCGGCTTTATTCCCAAAAAATGTTCCAGATACTCGAGAGTCTGGAGTCCGATATGACAAAGAAACTGGCAAGCCGGTTGTGGAGTCGGTCCACGATAGGAAATTTCTTCAACCAGCTTCACCGGAAAAATTAAAGTATTTTAAAAGCCAACTATCAGGAGGGGAACCGAGAGTGGCGGCTTTGCAAGAAGAATTTGATCATTTGGGTTTGGATTATGACGAAAAGCCATTAAACTGGGAATTAGAAGAAAAGGATAAAGATACAATTATATATGTGGATACTTTTAAGCCAGTAGAATATCTCGGTGGTCGTTTATTAAAACGTTATCAAACAGGACCAATTTTAAGATCGATTGAAAAACTTTCAGATGAACAGCAAAAAGAAAATTGCAAAAATTGGCTTAAGCGCTTAGAAAAATTGGTTTCCAGTTTGGATAAAAATATAAAAGATCATCCGGAATTGCTAAAATAAATTATGCAAAGTTTAGACGATAAAGAATTGGTAATCCTAGCCATCAAAGGTGACACCAAAGCCTTTGAACAGTTGGTTTTTCGCTATGAAAAGCCAATTTTTATCTATATCCAACGGTTTTTGACCCAAAAAGAAACAGCCGAAGATATCACCCAAGAAACTTTTATCAAGATTTTTCGCAGTCTTAAAACGTTTGATCCGGAATATAAATTTAAAACTTGGATCTATACCGTGG
>CAIOJG010000139.1 GCA_903858555.1 Candidatus Magasanikiibacteriota bacterium | reverse complement strand
GGAGTAGTGTAACACCCGCCAGCGCGTAGCCAGGCGAGTTTTTGCTCGTCCGGCTACGCGCTGAATCCGACAGGAATTCATTCAGTCTTCGAGCTCCACCATCACCGTGACTCCCGGCTCGCGCAAGAAATCAATGGTCAGGTGGCCAGGTTCGTCCCAGGTCGTGCCGTAGAAATCCCGCACGATTTGGTGGCGCTCCTCGTTGAGGACAAAGAAACTCTTGCCTTCGCCCAAATATTGCAGCAGGGCGCAGGACACAAACTTGCCGGGGCCGGCGCGGAGCGTCATCTTCTCGCCGTGGGGATTGGTGAGCAGAAGCTGCCTGGAAGTAGTTTCTGACACCTGATGCCCCAACGCTTTTTCAAGGGCGCGGAGATTGGCTCTGTAGTCAACTGTCTTGTCGAAATCGCTCATTGGATTTTTCCTCTTTGGTTGAACAAAACGCCCACAATTGGACTTGAGTGTTTTTCACCACCCCTTTTTATTTTCATTTTTTTGTAAATGAGCACCTAAAGGACAGCATAGTATAATTTTGAGGAGTGTGCAACCAATTAAAAAGAATTTTGTCCACTTGCAGTAATTTTAGTTAATGGTATAATTTAAATCTTAGTTCTTTCGAAAATAAATATTATATTGTGGAAGTGAGGTAAAAGCCTGTATTTTGGCCTATTCCTCCACTGTGCCGCAACGGTAAAGACCTGATTATCTCGGGTACAAGTCCGATCTTCAATATAATGTTTCTTTCTCAGGCAAAAAGCTCTCGAAGCAGGGGCAGTCTGATTACTATTCACCGCAATAGGGCTGAATTTTTTCATCTTTGTTGTGGTGAATTGGTGTCGCACTCGCTCTTTGGCGGGTGTTTTTTGTTGGTTTGCAAACAGGAGAGGAGGTGATTAATGTTCGGTCGTCGCAGGTTTCTTCAGTTGGTCGGGTTGGCTGTGACTGGTGGTTCTTTGATCGGCTGTCAGTCTGCGCCCGCGGACAAGCAGCTGGATCTCAAAGCGTCAAAAGTCATGACCGTTTTCGAGGCACTTCACGTCACGGGTAACTACCCGGCAATCGTGAGCCGCCAACTCAACGGTCAGTCGCACAACTTCATCGTCGGCGTCGGTGGTGTGTACGAACAGCCGGAACTCAACCGGTATTGGCTCTTTTGGGTCAATGATCAGCCTGTCGCTGGTCCGCTCGATGAAGTCTTCATGAAGAATGGCGATCATCTGGTTGCGGCTTTGATGGTGCCGCCACAGTTGCACGCCTAGAGTCTCCTTCGGAGAAATGTTGACAACGCTATTCGTTTGTCGCTTGCCGTGCCCGACGGTCTCAAAATCGGGCTTCCAACTTTGAAGCTTATTTTGAAATAGGAAACAGAGTTAGAATTTTTTACTGCTCTATCCAATTACGAATAATTGAGGCGGTAGTTAATGGTTTTTCCGCGACCATAATGTGCCCACAGTATTTCATGATTATCAGTTCATGATTGTTGAGCTGTTTAACAAAATTTTGAATTGAAGATAGCGGCGCGATATCGTCGAGTTCGCCGGCAATTATCAATGATTTTGTTTGGATATTGCTTACAATCGGCGTTAGATCAAATTTATAAAATTCTTCAAACATTTCAATATTAATTTGAGGTTTGATATCTTCCAAATCTTTTATTCCTTGAGCGATTAATTCTCGGCGTTTTTTTGAATCCGGTGATTTAAAAAGGATACGATTACTAATTTCTCTAAAAAGAGCGTTTGATAACCAGGCTCTTTGTAATTGTTGAGGCAAAACTTTCGCGATTTTATGTTCGGCCGTTGCTAGCTGCGCCACAAAACCTTTATTTTTTACAACCGGAGCAATTAAAATTAATTTTTTTACACGATCCGGATAATTACTACTAAAGACCAAGGCCACGCGCGAACCAAATGAGTGACCGATGATAATCGCTTCATTGATACAAAGAAATTCTAAAAAGTTTTTTAACCAAATGCTATAATTTTGTAAATTATGATGTTCCAACAAATCTTCCGACAGGCCACAGGCAGGCAGATCGGGTATGATTAGGCGATAATCATCTAGGCCTTTGGCCATTTCCAGTAGTCCATTGTGACTACCGGGAAAACCGTGCAATAAAATAAGAATC
>CAIOJG010000138.1 GCA_903858555.1 Candidatus Magasanikiibacteriota bacterium | reverse complement strand
GAATTTTATTAATAATTCTTCCCGGATTGTGTATCTGATTTTCATACTGGTCAACCACACTTATTATTCCTCCGGCATTGATAACAAAATCAGGAGCATACAATATGCCACGAGATTGCAGATATCTACCTGTTTCAGCACTGTCCAACACATTATTGGCTGAACCAGCCACAATTTTACAATTTAAAAACTCTCTGTTGTCTTTATTTACTGCTCCACTGAGAGCACACGGCGAAAACACATCTACCTCCTGCAGAGCTATATCTTTATGGTTTAAAATTTGAATTCTCGAACTTTTGAAAAAAGCCTTTACTCTGGTCAACCTTTTTAAATCTGAAATATAAATTTTCTTAGCACCATGTTTTAGTAGCAAGTTTAATAGCGGATGACCGGTTTTCCCCAAACCCTGAATAGCGAATGTACGCCCAGCAATTTCTTCGCTACCAAATTTATTTCTCAACGCCTCTTTAATTCCCAGAAAAACGCCTTCGGCTGTAAAAAATCCGGAGTCAACGCCAGAACCGATAATAAAGGAACTATTTTTACGCATAACTTCCAGGTCGTCGTTACTAACACCCACGTCCGTGCCAGTAACAAATTCACCATTTAATTTATTCACTTCTTGCGCGTAAACTTTAAAAAATTCCTCTCGTTGATTTTTTTTCAAACCGTTATCAATCAAGACCGCTTTAGCACCGGTATACGGCAGACCGGCTAAAATAGACTTGTAGGTCATCAGCCTGGATAAACGTAGGGCATCACGCAATGCGTCTTCTTTATTTTTATATTTCCAAAAACGCGTCGCTCCCAAAGCTGGAAATTCTTTTATGTGACGGTGGATAGATATAAAACCAACCAAGCCAACCTCAGGACGATTTAACTCAACCACTTTATAATTATTATCAAACTCTGAAAACTTTTTTAAATATTCACTAGATAACATATCTTTTAAATTAAACGGATTTGCCTACCGCTTCACTAATATTTTTAAGTCCATCTTTCTTTAACAATTCTACCAACCCTTTATTGATACTCATCATCGTGGTTGGACCACCATAGATAAAACCAGTAATGAGCTGCACCGCACTTGCCCCGGCTTTAATTTTATCATAGGCATCTCGAGCCGTAAATACACCGCCCACACCAATAATTTGCAAACGTCCGGCTGCCCGTTTATATAAATATTTAATTACTTCGTTACTTTTATCTTGCACGAGTTTTCCGGAAATTCCACCGGGGTGATTTAATTCTTCTTTACTACTATTAGGCGTGACTTTTGATAAATCTTTAATCAAGTTTGTCGCCACAATCGCACTTACACCATTAGCCACACAAACTTCCACGATCTCATCAAATTGCGCGTCGGTCATATCCGGACCAATTTTTAGAAACACATCAATATTAGTGTTAAGTTTTTTTCGTAATTTATTTATTTTTTCCAATAAATCTTTAGTAAAAGAAACTTGAGTAAATAAATCACAGCCCACTACATTTGGACAACTGACATTGACCGTGATAAAATCCGTGACCG
>CAIOJG010000137.1 GCA_903858555.1 Candidatus Magasanikiibacteriota bacterium | reverse complement strand
CCCTCAGCGAACTCAACTGGCTAACATCCCGCGGTATGCTTGGAAATCAGCATATTCTAGGCATGTTGGATGTGTAGTAAACTCGTATAGCTTGTGTTTGGAAAATTACGGTCAAGAATCTACTGCTCATTTCTTGGATGAATTAAAGAATTTGGGTTACCGTTATGTAACTAAATCTGGTTACTCTTTGGGTATTGCCGACTTCCCAAGAATTGAAGAAAAAGAAACTTTGGTTTTGGCGGCTGATAAACAAGTAGTAGAAGTAGAAGAACAATACCAAGAAGGTTTGTTGACTCAGGCAGAACGTCACGCCAAGATTTTGGAAATTTGGACTGCTACTAAAGATAAAATCGTTGCCAACAACCAAAAGAATTTGGACAAAAATGGTCCAGTATACGCCATGATTGAATCCGGTGCTCGTGGTACTTGGGGTCAGCTTGGTCAGGTTATCGGTATGAAAGGTTTAGTGGTATCTCCATCCGGTGATATTATCGAATTGCCGGTAAAAGGAAACTTCAAAGAAGGTTTTGATGTGCTCGAATACTTTATTTCTTCCCACGGTACTCGTAAAGGTTTGTCCGATACCGCTTTGCGTACTGCTAACGCTGGTTACTTGACTCGTCGTTTGGTAGATGTGGCTCAAGATGTCGTAATCTTGGTAGAAGAATGTGGTGACACAACCGGTGAAATCTTCACTATCGCTCAGTCTAAAGAAATGGGTGAAAAACTTTCCGATCGTGTATGGGGTCGCTATTTGATCTCCGATATTAAACACGACGGCACTACTATTTTGAAAGCCGGCGAAGTAATCGATGATAAATTGGCTCGTCGTATTGATGAATTGAAAATTGATAATGTTCACGTGCGCAGTGTCTTGCAATGTAAATTGCCAAAAGGTTTCTGTCGTAAATGTTACGGATATGATTTGGCTTACAACAAGCCGGTTGAATTCGGTACAGCCGTTGGTATTATCGCTGCTCAGTCACTGGGTGAACCAGGTACTCAGCTTACTCTTCGTACCTTCCACTCTGGTGGTGTGGCCGGAGACGATATCACCCAAGGTTTGCCTCGTGTAGAAGAATTATTTGAATGTCGCCCACCAAAACGTCAGGCGGTATTGTCTGAAGTAGCGGGTAAAGTAGAGATTGAAGATGCGGACGGCAAGATTGTGACTTCTCCTACTGGTAAAAAGATTTTTGAAGGACGTCGCGGACAGAAAATTGTACGCGTACACTTCGAAGGATCTGACGAAACTAAAATCAAGATTGAAAGTGGCGACGAAGTGATGGTCAAAGACGGTGACAATGTGTTACCTGGTCAGACTATTTTGGTCAAAGGATCTTCTGGTGAAGAAATCAATGCCAAATATGAGACTCATGTGAAGATTGTAAAGAATGCCATGACTCTTACCTTTGTTGGTTCCAAGATCCGCGAGTATATCATACCATTAGGGTATAAATTGTATGTCAAAGACGACGAGATGGTAGAAAAAGGACAAACTTTGACCGACGGTAGTATCAACTTGCAAGAATTGTTTGAGCTCAAAGGCCGCCCAGCGGTACAGCGCTATATCTTGCAGGATGTACAGAACATTTACTCTTCTCAAGGTCAGAAAGTAAACGACAAACACGTAGAGTTGCTCATCTGTCAGATGTTCTCTCGCGTGCAGATCGAAGAAGCTGGTGATACTGATTTGTTGCCAGGTGAAGTCGTAGAAAAAGCTCAGTATATGTATGCCAACGCAATGGCAAAAAAGAATGGTACAAAAGAAGCCACTTCCAAAGAATTGCTCTTTGGTGTCAGTCGCGTATCTTTGTCCACCCAGAGCTTCTTATCCTCCGCTTCGTTCCAAGAGACAGCCAAAGTTTTGATCAACACCGCTTTGACTGGTAAGATCGATTACTTAGAAGGTCTAAAGGAAAACGTAATTATTGGTCGTTTGATTCCAGCTGGTACTGGTTTCAAGAAATAAAAACAGATTTTAAAAAGAACCCCGCCAATTTGGTGGGGTTCTTGATTTTTGGCTAAGATGTGGTAAAATTATGATGTTATCATTTTTGATATAATATATTTTTTAACAGTGGAACGTTCGGGTAATTTAATATTCATTTCGCTCTGGCTTTGAACTCGCCTGTGGGCTCAAACAACAAAGTCAGACACGCTTCATGAATATTAAATTACAGCCTCACTTTTCCAATGTTAAAAAATATATTATATCAAAAATTCTAAATATCTTAAGAATTTTAAATTATGTCTGGACATTCAAAGTGGCACAATATTCAACAACGCAAGGGCAAGCAAGACGCCAAGCGTAGTAGCGCATTTTCTAAATATACTAAAGGCATTACCATGGCTGCCCAGCGCGGTGGTGGGGATCCTGATACCAATTTTTCTTTGCGTATTGCGATAGATAAGGCTAAAGCAGTATCAATGCCAAAAGATAATATTGATCGTGCTATAAAAAAAGGCATTGGCGAAGATGGGGCTGCACAGATTGAAGAAGTTTTTTATGAAGCGTTTGGTCCGGGTGGTGCGGCTATTATTGTAAAATGTTTGACCGACAATAAGAATCGTACGGTGGCGGATATCAAACATATTTTTTCTAAAAATGGCGGTACGGTTGGTAGCGCTGGCAGTGTGATGTGGATGTTTGAACAGCTAGGCGTGATTCAGTTTGAAGCTTCAAAACTTCCAGCGGATAGAGATAGTTTTGAGTTGGATATTATTGAAGCAGGTGCTGAAGATATTTCTGTAGAAGGTGATCAAGTAGAAATAAAAACCAAGGTGGAAAATTTTGGCAAAGTAATGAACAAACTAAAAGAACTTGGTATTGAAACCGACGATTCTGGTTTGCGTTATGTGGCCAAAGAAGAAATGGCGATAGATGATGAAGTGCGCGAACAGATTGCCAAACTGTTTGAATTGCTTGAAGAAAATGATGACGTAGACGATTATTATACCAACGCCGGTTAAACTATGGCTTCTAAAAATGAAATTATTTTAGGTATTGATCCTGGTTTTGGTCGGGTGGGTTTTGGGGTGATAGAAAAAACCAAAAAAAATGAGTGGCAATATCTCACTTACGGTTGTATTACCACCAATGCTAAAGATAAGTTCGTTGATCGTTTGGAGGAGATTTATGAAGCAATAAATTTTTTGATTAAAAAATATAAACCGGGAAGAATGGCTGTGGAAGAATTATTTTTTACTAAAAATGTAACGACTGGAATCGAAGTAGGGCAAGCACGTGGAGTCATTTTGCTCGCTGGTGCACAGGCCAAACTACTGATTGATGAATTTACGCCACCTCAGATAAAACAAGCGATTACCGGCTATGGACGGGCGGATAAACCTCAAATGCAAAAAATGGTGGCGACCATTTTGGGAATAAAAGAAAAAATAAAATCCGATGACGCGGCGGATGCTTTGGCGGTGGCCCTTTGTGCCGGTCAAAGTTTGTGGCATAAAAATACAAAATAATTTTATGAAAGTTAATTTATTAAAAATCTTGCTTAGGTTAGCGGCCATTTTTTATCTGGTTGGTTCAGTCGTACATTTTTTTGGACTTACCCTTTTTCCTTTTTATGACGGCAAGTTGTTTAGTCCGTACCATGATTCAATGATTTCAATGTTCTGTTTGTTCCTTTCGTTATTATTGG
>CAIOJG010000136.1 GCA_903858555.1 Candidatus Magasanikiibacteriota bacterium | reverse complement strand
ACCGAATTTTTAATCAAAAACCATAAACCGCGAACAACCAAGCCAATACTTAACACGGCAAACAAAATTAATCCGGGACCTTTAGACACGATTGGGGCAGCACCGGGAGAATAACTTAAAATATTGGTGAAAAAGATTGGTGTTAAAGTTACTATAGAAGTGGCGATGACCAACGGCCACAAATAAAACGTATGGCCAGAGGAAAACCTATATTTTTCCTCCGGAAAAACCTTGAACAAACGATAAAAAAGAAAAGCTTGCCAAGTGGCAAAAAACATCACTAAACGAGTTAACCACAACGATAATGTAGGGGTATCGACGGAATAAATTTCATAACTGGTAACACCCCACAAAATAGTTACCAAAGAAAAGGCCAAAAAAGCCTTGCTGGTCGCGCTCTTTCGATTGTTAAAATATATAACAAAACCTAAAATACCAGTTGCAATACTGGAGATCCCCACGCTTAAAAGATCAATTTTATTAAAAATATCAATCATAATCCGACACTCTACATAAAAATAATTTCGGGAGACAGTCTAGAGGAATTTCCACTGGGACGACCGCCATAACCGACCCTAAACATCAAAACCGGTGTAACATCTTTTACCTTAAAAATACTAAGAATCACCGAATTGGCTGCCACGATATTTTCGCAATGTTTTTTTGTAAAGAAATTAGCTACTTTAGACGCACGTATTCTGTGCATAAAATACAAAACACCGGTAATCATCTGAAAACTCAAACCACATTTTTCTGCGGCCAACCAAATTCTTTGCAATTCTCTCCCCGCCTCAATATAACTTTCTTTAGTGTCGGCTTTCAGAGAGATCAGACCAATCGCGGCTGAGTGACTATAAATTTTTGCGTTGGTAGCCGCCACCAAACGCGCGAAACCAAGACGATTAAACAGATTCATTATATACCAATTTTTAAACAAATGAAAGAAAAAATTGGTTGGTTTATCAAATTCCAATGTTTTCAAATATAAACCTGATCTTTTTTTAGCTTCTTCCTGATCAGTCCAACAAACATGGCTAAAAAAATATTTATGCAATAAATAATTTTCCAAAACTACCCTCTCGTTTACACTAGCAGCTTTTGCCAAAAGTTCAATTTCTTTGGAATCCTGGACTAATTTAAATTCTGATCCGGAGAAATTTTTTACAGAGGAAAATAACTCACTGACATCTTCTTCTTTTAGCGTATCTTTGCTGTACGGTTTACGATTGGTACAACGGCTATTTATAAACTCCACAAGCTCATCTTTTTTGCAGGAAGTGACAGAAAAATAAAGATCAGCAATCGCATTTTCATTATTTTGATCCGGAAATAATTTTGTTTCTATCAAATATCCCAGAGCACTGGCGCTAAGCGCAATATTTTCTATCAGAGCTCCAATCGCCACTAAAGACCCCTTTTGATCCAAATTATAGGCCGGATTGTCGCGTTCCGGCAAACTGAAAATCCTCAACACGTCATCTTTGACTAAAAATTTCCACGGCTGGGAATTATCTCCTGATGGCGCCTGAACACCGGCATTTATCAATTTAATCCAAAGATCTTTTTCGATTTTCATATGATAATTACTTGGCTTTTTTAAACATTTTCTTCTCATCAATCAAATATCTGCCTGATTTTATTTTTTCACCAATCAAAATTCTTCTAGCCAAATTGGACAAAGACGATCCACACAGAGTAGCCGCAGTTCCAAGTTGGGGCCAAGAAAATAAAGTTTTTCCCACTTCTTTTACCGATTCCAACATTCTGGCGGAGGCATATTTAGCGCCGGCCATTTTAGCGATCACTTGCGGTAATTCTTGAGGTTTTACGTTCTTAAATATATCAGACTTTATTCCAGGTATAATGTCATGCAAAATTGGATAATTTTTTTCAAGATCAAAACGCTCCACGTCCACCACCACACCATCACCGTTATCCGCGGCCATTATTACCGGGATAGACAACGGTTTAACAAATTCACGAACTTTAATTTTTAAAAATGGGTTATCCATTTCTTCTATCAAAATATTTATTACTTTTTTATTTTTTTTACCATTTACAAAATCACTAATATTTTTTTCATTTATCCCCTCAGGAAAAATTTCAATTTGAGCGTATGGATTGATTTCAAAAATTTGTCTGGCCACAACCTTTACTTTACTTACTCCAATACATGAAAAGCCACTGCGTATCCTGTTTAAATTTGACCCGGAAATAACATCCAAATCGGCGATTCTTAAAAACTTAGCGCCACCGGTCATCGCAACAGTCATAGCAACATGACTACCAACACTCATACCCAAGATACCAACGCATGATTGGTAGTACTTTTCCTGCTCAACCGCTGTTATCAAATTACGGTTACGACCAGTTCTTAACTCCTGATGCTCTTTCTCCGGCAAATAATTTATCAAATAATTACTCCACGGGAAATAAAACCATCCGCTATGGTCTGCATAATTTTTTGAAAAAACTTTCTTGAATTTCTGAAATTCAGATTTATAATCCCCGCCAAAACGATACTTTGGATTTCTCAGTTCAAATAATTCCAAAAGTAAACTATCGAGTTGATCAACTATCTTTACAGACGGCTTATCAGCCAAAAATTTTTCTAAGTTGGACAAGACAACTGGAATCGGAGACCACGATTGACGATCAAAATTATCAATTTTCATAATTAGATATAATT
>CAIOJG010000135.1 GCA_903858555.1 Candidatus Magasanikiibacteriota bacterium | reverse complement strand
TTGGAACAAAATAAAGAAGATGGCGGTAATCGTAAATTTATATTAGTACAGCTCCCAGAAATCATAGCAACGAACAGCGAAACTAATAAAACTGGATATAACACCATTGCCGATATTGCTAAAGAGCGTATACGTCGTGTTATTAGAGGCTATGGTAATAATCCGCAGTCTATTGATGATGGTTTTAAAGTGTTCAAACTTGCTAAATCGAATTATCCAGAAAATAACTTTGAATTTGACCCTGAAAAATCTGAAATTGAAAATAAACAGGCGTTTGATGTTTATCTTGCACAGGCCAAGCAAAGCACTTTATTAGATGTTGCGAATGACCTAGATGTGGTGTATGAAAATATCGTCAAAGAAGGTTTTTCGCTTAATTCTAAAATTGACATTTTGCAAATTGGTAAAAATAAAACATATTCCGTTACCGATGGAGAGCGGAATCTGTATGTGTGCCTAGACAAGAAGCTTGATATACAAACAGTCAAAGAATTAAGCAGTCATCAGTACAAAGGCAAGCTCTATATTTGTTTTGATACTGCGTTAGACGATACGGGCAAGGCAAACGTTGGCTTAAATGTTGAGCTAAAAACGATATGAAGTTTAAGTTTGACGCCAATCAAGATTTTCAGCTAGATGCAGTCAATGCAGTAGTTGATATTTTTGAAGGTCAGAAAAAAATGGCAGAAGCCACTGTTGCAGGTGGTTTATTTGGTATTTACCCAAACAATCTAACACTTTCCAATGATGATATTGCAACTAATCTCTACAAAGTTCAAATTCGTAATAAAATAAAAAAAGTTGACGCTGTGGCCGATAATGATTTTTCGGTAGAAATGGAAACTGGTACTGGCAAAACGTATGTGTATTTAAGAACTATATTTGAGCTTAATAAACGCTATGGCTGGAAAAAGTTTATAATACTCGTTCCTTCGGTTGCTATTCGTGAAGGCGTGGTTAAAACTTTGCAAATAACTAAAGAACATTTTGGTGAGTTGTATGATAATGTGCCATACCGTTTTTATGAATATCGTTCTAAAAACATTTCACAAGTGAAGCATTTTGCTGATGATAGCAATGTTAACATTATGGTTATGACAGTCGGTGCATTTAATCGCGATGCTAATGTTCTGTATACAGAGCGCGACCAAATGCAGGGTGAACAACCCATTTCATATATTCAAAAGACAAACCCTATTTTAATTTTGGATGAACCTCAAAATATGGAGGGTGAAGCCACAAAAGAGGCATTGAAAAACTTTAATTCTCTATTTCGATTAAGATATTCAGCGACTCATCGCATACCATATAATTTACTATATCAACTTACTCCTGCTGATGCTTACAGGCTTGGTTTAGTAAAGAAAATAGAGGTTTTTTCCGTTACTGACGATGATACTGGTTTATCGCGTCCGTATCTTAATTTAGTTACAGTGGTGGCTGGTAAAATCATTAAAGCTACAGTGGAAGCTATGGTTAAAGATGCCGAAGGCTCTACTAAGAAAAAGAAGATAATAATAAAACAAGGTGACGATTTATCAAAAAAAACTAATAATGATATTTATATTGGTTATGTAGTTGAAGATTTAACTGTTGATGCTCCAGATTTTGGCGCTATTGGTACTGTGCGTTTTCGCAATAACATTGAATTAAAACAAGGTGAAGGTATCGGTGATAACCGTGACCAGTTAATGCGTGAACAAATTACGCAGACCATTCGTCTTCATTTTGAAAAACGCCACAAATTACGTGAACAGGGAATTAAGGTACTCTCTCTATTTTTTATTGATAAAGTAAATAATTATACTTTGCTTGATGGTTTTATACGTAAAACATTTATCAGTGAATTTGACCGTTTGAAAGTCGAGTATAATGCAGAGTCGCTTGATACAGAAAAAGTACACAAAGGATATTTTGCCAAACGAGGTGAAGAATACTTAGAGCGTGATAGTGCTATTGCTGAAAATCAAGAGGCATATGAGCTTATTATGCGCGATAAGGAACGCTTGTTGTCTTTTGACGAGCCGACAGAGTTTATTTTCTCCCATTCAGCCTTAAAAGAGGGCTGGGATAATCCAAATGTGTTTAATATCTGTACACTCCGTCATACCGCTGCATCGCTCCGTAAAAGGCAAGAAATAGGCCGTGGGATGCGTTTGTGTGTCAATCAAGATGGTGAGCGAGTGTTTCTAAAGCATATTAACGTATTATCGGTTATTGCTAACGAAAATTATGCTGATTATGTTGGTCAGCTTCAAGATGAGTTTGTTGAGGATGGTATTTTCCAAGCGCCACCTATTCCAGCTAACGCTCGACAACGTCGTAAAGTTAAGCTTAAAAAAGGATTTGAAAAACATCCTGACTTTGCCTCACTATGGGAGCGTATTTCCAAAAAAACTAAGTACATTGTACACGTTAATACAGAACGGTTGGTTGAGGCTTGTTCTCGACAAATCAGTGAACTGGCCATTTCAAAACCGCAAATTCATATTGAGCGGGCAGGCGTGGAAATTGGTGAGGGTGGGGTGAACGCTCGTTTGATTGGCAATCGTTCCGATAATTTACTTCAAACAAAAAGACCAATTGACTGTATTGAATTTATCAAAAACGAAACTAAACTTACTCGTCATACTGTGGCAACTATTTTGGCAACAGCCAACAATGCCACTTCCTTTTTAAATAACCCAGAAAGATTTTGTTTTGAAGTAGCGCGTCTTATTAAGACCGAATTATTGAAAGATTATCTTGAGCAAATACGTTATGAACTTATGCCTGACCGTTATGCGGTTGGTCAATTTGAAACCGAAGTAGATAGTTATGATGCTTCCACCCAACCAGTTCATAATTCAATTTATGATGCAATTGTTTATCAGTCCGACGTTGAAAAGAATTTCGCCGTTTCACTTGATAGCGACGAGCGTATTAAGTTGTTCATTAAGTTACCAAGTTGGTTTAAAGTGGAAACACCAGTTGGGGGTTATAACCCTGATTGGGCGATTGTTACATCCAAGCGCGACTTACAAGGAAATGACATTAAAGAGCGAGTGTATTTTGTTATTGAAACAAAGGGTGATGTAACCAATTTAAGGCGTTCTGAACAGGAGAAAGTGCTTTCGGCAAAGAAACACTTTGAGGCGATTTCTGTAAATTATACTGTAGTTGATAACTTCCAAACTTTTACAGCGTCGGTTTAGAAGATTTAGAAACATATTACAATAATGTATATGCCAACTTCTACCATAATTGGTTCATTAGATACCATTGCACAAAATGTAAAGGAATTAGGTGTGGTTAATGTTTATTGGTGGAATACGCAGTGGTTTTCTGCATTGGTAGGTGCGGTGTCTGGTTTGTTATTTTCTGCCATTTATAATAACTTGGAAAGGAGACAAAAAGAACTTAGGGATTTTTATGAGTGGTTTCTAAAACATTCTTTCTCTATGTCCCCAGATGCTTTGTTGAGTCAAGGCGGGAGATTTTTGTATGGGCATACGACAACTGACGGAGATGGTCGACAAGAAATTACACCCGACAAACCAATAGGTGAAAAAATGGTGATAGAGCTACGGAAGCAGTCAAAGTATTGGTATATGCCTGCAAGCTCTATCCGTCTTCGTTTAAAAAAATACCAAAATTTAATAGGTAAAATTCCAAATGACGTTAAATTTAATGAAATAAAAAATACCAAGGAATATCTAATAGCAGTAAAATTCTTCCAAAAAATAGACCATTCTGTAAAAAGAAAAATGGGAGAAAATGAATGGACAATTTAACAGCCCTTTGGTTTATTGGCAAGATTTAGTGTGGTAATAGAGCCAAATCACCGCTTAACATCGAGTACCAAGGGGTGTAAATTATAAAAACAGTAATCTATGTCTTAACTGGCAGATAATCAAATCATCTTTAAATTTTTTTAATATGGACAACAGTAACAATCTTGGAAAGTTAAAAAAGGTAGAATTGCGCGAGGCGTGGAAACACGAAGCCACTAACTTTACGCAATGGTTATCGCAGGAAGAAAATCTTGCTCTTTTGGGAGACGAGATTGGTTTTGATATCAAACTGTTACAGACCGAAGCGGCGGTAGGAAGCTTCAATGTCGATATTCTTGCCGAAGAAGAAAATACAGGTAGAAAAATCATAATCGAAAATCAGCTTGAAGTAACTAATCACGACCACCTTGGCAAAATTATCACCTATGCTTCTGGCTATGATGCGCAAATTATTGTTTGGGTGGTAAAAGACGCACGAGAAGAACACCGCCAAGCAGTTGACTGGCTCAATGAGCATACTGACGAAAATACCGAGTTCTACCTCATACAGATAGAGCTTTGGCAAATAGAGAACTCACCGTACGCCCCTAAATTTGAGATTATTTCAAAGCCAAACGACTGGACGAAAGCAGTAAGAAGCTCGATAGATACAAATGAACTTACTGATACGAAAGTCAAGCAACTTGAGTTTTGGACACAATTTAAGGAGTATGCTAAAAAAAGACAAACCAAGCTTCATTTGCGAAAGAGCTATCCGCAACACTGGACAGATATTAGTATTGGAAGTGCAAACGCTCATTTATCGTTGACGGCCAACTCACAAGAGGGGAAGTTTGGTGTAGAACTCTACATTCCAGACAATAAGGATTTGTTTCAGAAACTTTACAGGCATAAAGATGAGATTGAAGCTGACATTGGTGAGCGAACTGAATGGATGGAATTACCAACTAAGAAGGCGAGCAGAATAAGACTGTTTGAGGCGGGTAATTTTGATGATACCAGTAAATGGGACGATGGCTTTGATTGGATGCTTAACGAAGCAGAGAAATTCTATCGCGTCTTCCCAAAGTATATAAAGCTTGAAATTTAATATACGAATTCTGTGAATTTAATAGAGCGCTTTACAAATTAACCCAATTTATGTTAATTAAACAATCAATCGAAGAAGTGCTTAATTATTTTCAGAAAAATGCTCCGAACGGGAAAAATTATTATCTTTTAGGTTCAAATGTTATTTCTAATCTCCCTAAAACCTTCTACGACCAGAAGGGTGTGATAGAGTATCAGCCACCCAGCCTTGTGTCTGATGGCAATATAATTTTGTTTTCTTCAATAAAACAAAATTTGGATTTGTTAAATGCAGAAAACCTCGTGCCAAATTTTCAACTAAACAAATGTTTTGAAAATTCCAGTATGGCATTCCATTATTTATCACAGCTTAATGGAGAAAAGGATTTTGGTGTTACTTCCCAAGTAAAAATTGTATTTGGTGTATATTCTCATAGTATTCCACTCTCACAAACACAAGATGGTACGGTATTAAATAATCAGGAGATTAAAATACACGATTGGCACGTTTGGAATTATATCAACGGCTTACTGATAGACACAACCGTGATTAAAAATAGCGATAAAATAACATATTTCCCTACTGGGTGGGGGGCTGCGGAAGACCATATATTTATACATCCCAACGTTGGCGATGTATACAACGGTATCGAATTTGATGATTACAATAAATTTGAAGAATACTTTAAGCAGTTATTTACACAGCAGTACTAAAGATTGGGCTGGTAATAAGCTTAATTACGTCAAACCATCGCTTAATATCCAACACCAAAGGGTGTAAATTCTCACCACAGTAGTCTACCAAAAGGGATTTCACCTGTGTGAGGTCTCTTTTTTGTTTAATTGTAGCCAAAATAACGAGTTCGATTTTTTATATCAAAATTAGCTAAAAACGTTGTCATCTTAAGGGGAATCGAACCCACTTGACATATATCTAAAATATAACTATAATATATATAGTTTAAACCAAGTTAACTTACAGAGAATATGACCACTCAAGTAATTTTCAAAATTGATAAAAAACTCAAAGATAAAGCTATGGCCAAAGCGCAACACGAAGGTATCGCTTTTGCCTCCATCCTCAAACTCGCTACCAAAGCCTTTGTAGATGGCGATCTGAATTTAGGTTTGATTGGTAGTGAGAAATTTAATGCTACTACTGGTAGAGAAGTAGCTAATGCACAAAAAGATATTTCACAAGGAAAAAATCTTTCGTCAAGTTTCTCATCTGCCAGAGAAGCGATAAAGTTTCTTAAAGCGTAATGAAATTTATGGAGGTTAAATTTCATAAAAATTTTAAGAAAAAATTTAGTAAACTTCCAGTAAAAATTCAGGAGCAATTTTATGAACGGCTAGAGTTATTCTTTCAAAATAAATTTGATAAATTGCTTAACAACCACTCGGTAGATAAAGTTTTTCCAAATTGTAATAGTATAAATGTAAGCGGTGATTATAGGGCTATTTTTGAAGACCAAGTTGATTTAGCGATATTTATTACCATTGGGACTCATTCGGAATTGTATTAAATAAATATTTATTTATGGACAATATTGTTATTAAGACAATTGCGGATGAAAAAGAAATTGAATATTTACGAGATAAATCATCTTTTAATTACACATACGATCAGCTCACGATTGATTCTCTCAAAAAATTATTTAAATTAAAAGATAGTTTATATTTACTTGCTAAAAGTGGTGATGAATTTGTAGGTTTTTGTTCTGTTGATATAGATTGGTGGGAAAACAATTATTTTTTCTTACGTGAAATTTTAGTTAATCCGAACTTTCAAAAACTAGGAGTAGGCCAGCAATTAATGGTGAGATGTATTAAGCACGCCAAAGACAGTGGTGCAGTGGGGGTTGTCACGGAAACAGCCAACGATAATTTTCCAATGCAAAAATTGTCTGAGAAATTAAACTTTACTAAATGGGAAAATCCACAGTGGGAAGAGGGAATTACTTATAAGCTAGTATTTTAAATTTGTAGAAAAAGTTTGCCAAGTCTTTATTTCCTCCACCAAAGCGTTCCAACAGTCATCGTCAAAGTCTACACTGCTGTACACGGGTTCTGGGTGACCGAGATGGTTAAAACCCGCTTTCTAGTACCAACAATAAAATCCGCTAAATTAGCGGATTTTTTGTGCTTAAATTTAATTAATACTTTAGCTATATTTTTTCGTTGCCAATGATTCAGCTTTAATTTCCATACCCGTTGGTGATTTCGTAGAAATAAATAAAGCCACTAAAATAAATATAATACCGTAACCAAGTGTTTTTTTATTTGCGTCAACTGT
>CAIOJG010000134.1 GCA_903858555.1 Candidatus Magasanikiibacteriota bacterium | reverse complement strand
CTCAGCTGGTAGAGCAGATCCCTTTTAAGGATAAGGTCCCGGGTCCGAGCCCCGGCCGGCCCACAGAAAAAATCTCCCTATTAATTTTAGGGAGATTTTTTATGCCTTTAAACTATCTATAATACCTAGTATTTGTTCCGGTTTGGCCACCGGCATCACCTCAAAAATTTTCTGCTGCAGATGCTTACGAAAAACTGTGTCCTCTAAAAGTTGTTTAATAGTTTTGGCCAAATAATTACCATCAGCCATGCGTTCATCCACAAATATCGCTGCGCCGGCATCGGCGATGAATTTGACGTTGTCATATTGATGACCCGGCATCGGAATCAAAATCGCCGGTTTTTTTAAAGCCGCAATCTCGGTGATTGAACCAAAACCACCGCGTGACACCACGATGTCCGCTGCAGCATATGCGTCCGCCATTTCCGTTGTTAGAAATTGAAAATGATGATAGTTGGGAAACATCGATGAAACATGAGTAACCATTTCTTGTGGTCTTTCTTTGCCTGACAAGTGAATTACTTCGCAGATTCCTTGGAGATGTTGGATGGATTCGATGATTAGCTGATTTACTTTTAATGAACCGGTACCACCACCAGTCGCAAAAACTATTGGTAAATCGGATTTTATTCCAAATAATTTTTTAGCTCGCTCTTTGTCGCCATTTAAAATTTCAGCCCGCACCGGATTACCAAGCCAAACGGTTTTCTTTTTGTTAAATTTAGTCAAATTACTTTCTAAAGCTACCGTGATTTTATCGGCCAATGGAGCCATAAATTTATTGGCCATACCGACTTCAAAATCTTGCTGATGAATCCAACTTTTTACTCCGAGTAATGTGCCGGCGTAATGCAAAGGTACACTAACAAATCCACCCGCCGAAATCATGAGCGTCGGTTTTTCTACTAAAACAAAAACAAAGGACTGGCAAAATCCCCAAAAAATTCTAAAGATATCAAAAATATTTAGAAAGGAAAAATAACGGCGCCACTTACCGGAAGTCAAAGTCTCAAAACGAATGCCGGCTTTTTCTACCAGTTCTCGCTCGGGACCATTTTTGGTACCGATCCAGACAAATTCGGTATCGGGATATTTTTGACGGCAAACTTGAGCAATCGCCAAAAGTGGCGTCACCGGACCTAAAGTTCCACCACCGGAAAATACGATCTTCATAGCGAGATTTTAATAATCTCTCAACTTGTCTACCAAATCAGTATGTTGAATTTTTTCTAGCGCCTTGGCTTCAATCTGACGAATACGTTCACGAGTAACACCAAATTCGGCACCCACTTCTTCTAGGGTATGAGTGACGCCATCAGCTAAACCAAAACGCATTTCCAAAATCTTTTGTTCACGAGGAGACAAAGATTTGATAGCTTCTTTTACATAATCGCGTAAAATCTGCAAACCAGCGGCGCGATCCGGAGAAACATTTTTTACATCTTCAATAAAGTCGCCGAGTTGAGTATCTTCATCATCGTCACCGACTGACACATCCAAAGAAACGGTATCCTGAGAAATTTTGATAATATGTTGAATCTTACTGACCTCTTCGCCCATTTCCGCAGCCAATTCTTCTGGCGTTGGATCACGGCCTAAATCTTGAGTAAGACGACGCTGGACTTGTTGGAAACGATTGATGGTTTCCACCATATGTACCGGAATACGGATAGTACGAGATTGATCAGCTAAAGCACGCGTGATGGCCTGACGAATCCACCAAGTGGCGTAAGTAGAAAACTTATAACCTTTGCGGTGATCAAATTTTTTCACGGCACGGAATAAACCAATGTTGCCTTCTTGAATCAAATCCAATAGTGATAAACTTTTGCCCACAAATTTTTTAGCAATCGAAACTACCAAACGTAAGTTGGCTTCAATGATTTTACGTTCCGCTTCTTTGTCGCCACGCTCTTTTCTCTTGGCCAAAGACACTTCTTGCT